>JBDHSR010000370.1:0-3670 GCA_039808305.1 Gemmobacter sp.
GGTCTTCCCCGCCGGCCCTGCGGCCGCGTCCCCGACGTGAATTCTCGCGTTTGTCCACTTTCGCCTCCCCGATTCCCCAACAAAGATTAGGAGGGATGGACATGAATGTACAGTTCTTCATATCCCCCCGGTTCGACGGCGGCACCCAAATTTCAAAATTATCCATAAATTCCAATCAAATACCTCTGCGCGGCGACAAATCACCCTCGCCTATCCGCCCTGATGCGGCTGGCCCCATTGCCGGGGATCCCGCGCAGGGGGTACCAACGCCACCCGGCAAATGACGCTATGGTCGACGGCTTCCGCAGCCGGGATCGGCCGGCTACCGGCCGGAGACCCGGCGAACATAAAATTCCTTTTCAAATCATAAATCTGACGAACTCGACCCACCGCAAAAATCCCACCCACCGGCAGGCATCCCCATGCGAGCCTGTTCTTCCCGCCCCGCCCTCGCTATGCTGCCCCGAATGCAAGCGGCGGGGGCCCGAATGGTATCCACAGATACCCGGACAGATGCGGACGATACTGTACAGGGACGTTCGACGCAGGAGGACTGGCTGCGGCTGGCCCTGGACACGCTGATCCGCGACGGCATCGACCGGGTGAAGGTTCAGATCATGGCGCGGCAGCTCAACGTCTCCCGCTCCAGTTTCTACTGGTTCTTCAAGAGCCCGCAGGACCTGCACCGGCAGATGCTGGACCGCTGGCTGACCAAGAATACCGGCCCGATCATCCAGCGCGCCCTGCGCCCGGCGCGGACCATCGCCGAGGCGATCCTCAACGTCTTCGAATGCTGGGTGAACGAGGATCTGTTCGACCCGCATCTCGACGTGGCGATCCGCCTCTGGGCGCGGCGCGCGCCCGAGGTGCTGGAGGTCGTCACCAGCGCCGACCAGCAGCGGCTGGACGCGCTGGCCGGCATGTTCGCCCGTCACGGCTTCGCCCCGGACGAGGCGCTGGTCCGGGCGCGGGTGCTGTATTTCACCCAGATCGGGCAATATACGCTCGACATCCGCGAGGACATGGCGCTGCGCCTGTCGCGCACCCGCGCCTATGTCCTGTCCTTCAGCGGGCAGGAGGCGACGGAGGCGGAAATCGCCCGTTTCGAGGCCATCGCGCTGGCGGCCCGCTAGGGGCGGTTCCGGTCGCGCATGGGTGGCATCCGCCCCGCAGGGCGGCTATGATCCGCCGGCGCGCGCGGCCCCGGCCATGCGCGGGACGATACACTGCTGCGGAGAGGCGGATGAGCGAGAAACCTGTGGCCGAGATGAGCTTCGAGGAAGCGATGGCCGCGCTGGAGGCGGTGGTCGGCCAGCTCGAGCGCGGCGATGTGGCGCTGGAGCAATCCATCGCGCTTTACGAACGCGGCGCCGCGCTGAAGGCGCATTGCGCCGAGAAGCTGCGCGCGGCGGAGGAGAAGGTCGAACTGATCCGCGCGCAGGAGGGCCGCGCCGTCGGCGCCACGCCGGTGGAGGGGCTGTGAGCTTTCCCGACCTGCTGAAGGCGGATGCGGCACTGGTTCAGGCGCGGCTCGACGCCGCGCTGGCCGGGCACGACCCGGTGCCGGTGGTGGAGGCGATGCGCTACGCCCTGCGCGGCGGCAAGCGGCTGCGCGCCTTTCTGGTGCTGGAATCGGCGCGGCTGCACGGCATCGCGCCGGAAGGCGCGGTCGGCGCGGCGGCGGCGGTCGAGGCGCTGCACGCCTATAGCCTGATCCACGACGACCTGCCCTGCATGGACGATGACGACCTGCGCCGCGGCCAGCCCACGGTGCATGTGAAATGGGACGAGGCCACGGCGGTTCTCGCCGGCGACGCCTTGCAGACGCTGGCCTTCGAGCTGCTCTGCGACCCCGCCCTTGGCCCGGCCGAGCGGCGGCTGGCGCTGGTGCGGGGCCTCGCCCGCGCCTCGGGGGCCGAGGGGATGGTGCTGGGCCAGGCGCTCGACATCGCCGCCGAAACCGCGCCCGCGCCGCTGACCCTGTTCGAGATCACCCGGTTGCAGGCCGGCAAGACCGGCGCGCTGATCTGCTTTTCGGCCGAGGCCGGGGCGATGCTCGCCGGCGCCGACCCCGCGCCGCTGCGCGCCTATGCCGAGGCGCTGGGCCTCGCCTTCCAGATCGCCGACGACATTCTGGACGTGGAGGGCGACGAGTCCACGACCGGCAAGCGCGTCGGCAAGGATGCCGGCGCCGGCAAGGCCACTTTCGTCTCGCTTCTGGGGCTCGATGGCGCGAAACGCCGCGCAAATGCGTTGATCGCCGAGGCGGAGGCCGCGCTTTCACCCTATGGTGAGCGGGCCGCCGCCTTGATCGGGGCGGCGCGCTTCGTTATCTCGCGGCAAAGCTGACGCGCCCGAGGAGGGCAGCCATGACCGACCGACCGACGACCCCGATCCTCGACCGTGTGCATCTGCCCTCTGACATGAAGGCGCTCTCGGACCGGGAGTTGCGGCAACTGGCCGACGAATTGCGCGCCGAGACGATCAGCGCGGTCTCGGTCACCGGCGGGCATCTGGGCGCGGGCTTGGGCGTGGTGGAGTTGACCGTCGCGCTCCATGCCGTGTTCGACACGCCGCGCGACAAGCTGATCTGGGATGTGGGGCATCAATGCTATCCCCACAAGATCCTGACCGGGCGGCGCGACCGCATCCGCACCCTGCGCATGGAGGGCGGGCTTTCCGGCTTCACCAAGCGCAGCGAAAGCCCCTATGACCCGTTCGGGGCGGCGCATAGCTCCACCTCGATCTCGGCCGCTCTGGGCTTCAAGGCGGCGGCGGATCTGGGCGGCGATCCGGGCGACGCCATCGCGGTGATCGGCGACGGCTCGATGAGCGCGGGCATGGCCTTCGAGGCGATGAACAATGCGGGCCACCTGAAGAAGCGGCTGTTCGTCATCCTCAACGACAACGAGATGTCGATCGCCCCGCCGGTGGGCGCGCTGTCCTCCTACCTCTCACGGCTCTATGCCGGGGCACCGTTCCAGGAATTGAAGGCGGCGGCCAAGGGCGCGGTGAGCCTGCTGCCCGAGCCGTTCCAGGAGGGCGCGCGGCGGGCGAAGGAGATGCTCAAGGGCATGACCATCGGCGGCACCTTGTTCGAGGAGCTGGGCTTTTCCTATGTCGGGCCGGTCGACGGCCACGACCTCGACCAGCTTCTGCCGGTGCTGCGCACCGCGAAGGCGCGCGCCGACGGGCCGATCCTGATCCATGTCATCACGAGGAAGGGCAAGGGCTATGCCCCGGCCGAGGCCGCGGCCGACAAGGGCCATGCCACGGCGAAGTTCGACGTGCTGACCGGGGTGCAGCAGAAGGCGAAATCCAACGCGCCAAGCTATACCAAGGTCTTCGCGCAAAGCCTGATCGCCGAGGCCACGCGCGACGAGCGCATCGTCGCGGTGACGGCGGCGATGCCGGACGGCACCGGGCTCAACCTCTTCGCCGAGCGGTTCCCGAAGCGCTGCTTCGATGTGGGCATCGCCGAGCAGCACGCGGTGACCTTCAGCGCCGGCCTCGCGGCGGGGGGGATGAAGCCGTTCTGCGCGATCTATTCGACCTTCCTGCAACGCGGCTACGACCAGGTGGTGCATGACGTGGCGATCCAGCGGCTGCCGGTGCGCTTCGCCATCGACCGGGCCGGGCTGGTCGGCGCCGATGGCGCCACCCATGCCGG
>JBDHSR010000371.1:0-3654 GCA_039808305.1 Gemmobacter sp.
GGCTGGAGCGGGTAGCGGGAATCGAACCCGCGCCAAGAGCTTGGGAAGCTCGTGTGATACCATTTCACCATACCCGCATCACGCCCTCCGTTTAGCCGCTGCGACGGCGAAGCGCAAGACCGGACTTGCGCCCTGCGCAATGCTACCGGCCGGATCCGGGCCGGCATGTCGCGCACGCCGCAACCGGACCAGAACCTGCCGCGAACAGGCAACGCCGCCGCATGCGCCCGGCCTAGAAAGGACCAGCGACAGGAGCGAGGGTCAGATGCGGCAGCCCGTGCCGTCCCCGGATCATGGCGGAATCACCGCCGCCATCGGCAGCGCGGCTGCCGGTGCGGGCACCCTGTCGCCCGGCGCGGATGCGCGCTATGGCAGGGCAACAGGCGGCGGCCATTCCACCCGGAGCAGGAGGCAGACATGACGCAACAGGACGCGCTGGTGATTTTCACCCCGTCGGGCAAGCGCGGGCGCTTCCCGCTCGGCACTCCGGTGCTGACGGCGGCGCGCCAGCTCGGCGTCGATCTCGACAGCGTATGCGGCGGGCGCGGCATCTGCTCGAAATGCCAGATCACGCCGGGCTATGGCGAATTCCCGAAATTCGGCATCCATGTCGATGCCGAGGCGCTGACCGAATGGAACGCGGTGGAAGAGCGCTACAAGTCCAAGCGCGGCATGATCGACGGGCGGCGGCTGGGCTGCCAGGCCAAGGTGATGGGCGATGTGGTGATCGACGTGCCGCCCGAAAGCCAGGTCCACAAGCAGGTGATCCGCAAGTCGGCCACCCAGCGCGACATCGTGATGGACCCGGCGACGCGGCTTTTCTACATCGAGGTCGCCGAGCCCGACATGCACGAGCCGACCGGCGATTTCGAGCGGGTGAAGCGCGCGCTGGCCGAGCAATGGCAGATCGAGGATGCCGAGGCCGATCTCTCGATCCTGCGGCGGCTGCAACCGGTGCTGCGCAAGGGCGGCTGGAAGATCACCGTGGCGCTGTATCGCGGCAACCACGATGCCCGGGCGCGCATCCTGGAGATCTGGCCGGGTTTCCATGAAGAGGCGATCCATGGCCTCGCCATCGACCTCGGCTCCACCACCATCGCGGCGCATCTGTGCGACCTGCGCGACGGGCGGGTGCTGGCCTCCAGCGGGGTGATGAACCCGCAGATCCGCTTCGGCGAGGATCTGATGAGCCGGGTCTCCTATGCGATGATGAATCCCGGCGGCGACATCGAGATGACGAAGGCGGTGCGCGAGGCGATCAATGCGCTCGCCGCCGGTATCGCCACCGAGGCCGGAATCGCCGCCACCGACATTTTCGAGGTGGTCTTCGTCTGCAACCCGGTGATGCACCATCTGCTCCTCGGCATCGACCCGGTGGAGCTGGGGCAGGCGCCCTTCGCGCTGGCGACCTCGGGCAGCCTGGGCCTCGCCGCGCGTGAGCTGGACCTGACGCATATCCACCGGGCGGCGCAGGTCTATGTGCTGCCCTGCATCGCCGGCCATGTCGGCGCCGACGCGGCGGCGGTGGCGCTGTCGGAAGAGCCGGGCAAATCCGACGACATGGTGCTGATCGTCGATGTCGGCACCAATGCCGAGATCCTCTTGGGCAATCGCAGCCGGGTGCTGGCCTGTTCCTCGCCCACCGGCCCGGCCTTCGAGGGCGCGCAGATCTCCAGCGGCCAGCGCGCCGCGCCCGGCGCCATCGAGCGGGTGGAGATCGACCCGGCGACCAAGGAGCCGCGCTTCCGGGTGATCGGCTGCGAGCTCTGGTCCGACGATCCGGGCTTCGCCGAGGCCACCAAAGGCAGCGGCATCACCGGCATCTGCGGCTCCGGCATCATCGAGGCGGTGGCCGAGATGCGGATGGCGGGGATCGTCGATGCCTCCGGCCTGATCGGCTCGGCCGAGCAGGTCGGCACGCCGCGCTGCCAGCCGCAGGGGCGGACCCATGCCTATCTGCTTTACGATGGCGCGGCCAGCGGCGGGCCGGTCATCACGGTGACGCAGGGCGACATCCGCGCGATCCAGCTCGCGAAATCGGCGCTTTATGCCGGGGCGCGGCTCCTGATGGACGAGATGGGCGTCGAAGTGGTGGACCGGGTGACGCTGGCCGGCGCCTTCGGCGCGCATATCAGCCCGAAACATGCGATGGTCCTCGGCATGATCCCCGATGTGCCGCTCGACAAGGTGACGAGCGCGGGCAACGCGGCGGGGACGGGGGCGCGGATCGCGCTCTGCAACCGCGCGGCGCGGGATGCGATCGAGGCGACGGTGCATGACATCCACAAGGTGGAAACCGCCATCGAGCCGCGCTTCCAGGAGCATTTCGTGAATGCCAACGCGATCCCGAACGCGGTGGAGCCCTTCCCGAACCTCGCCCAGGTGGTGAGCCTGCCGGATGTGAGCTACAACCCGGCCGGATCGGGCGGCGGCGAGGGGCGGCGGCGGCGGCGCGGCTGAGCGTCACAGCCAGACCCCTTCCAGCAGCAGGACATGGCCGGGCGCGAGCGCGATCTCGGTGCCCTCCGCCGTGGCTTGGCCGGTGTCCGGCGCGATGCGCCGGCCGGCGAGGATCAGCTCGTCCTCGCCGGGGCTGAAATCGGCGATCACGCTCCGGCTGCCGCGCCCCGGCGCGGTGACGAAGAGGAAACTGTCGGCGCCGCGTCCGCCCGACAGCACATGCCCGCCGCCCGAGAGATCGGCGACCAGCACATCGTCGCCCGCCCCGCCGGCAAGCGAGGATCGCCCGGCACCGCTGAACAGCCAGTCGTCCCCCGCGCCGCCCAAAAGCGTGTCGCGCCCCGGCCCGCCCATCAGCCGGTCGTCGCCGCCCCGGCCGACCAGCCGGTCCGCCCCGTCGCCGCCGGTCAGCGCATCGGCGCCGGCCCCACCATGCAACAGGTCGCGCCCGGTCGAGCCGACCAGCGTGTCGCCCAGGGCGATGGACAGGAATTTGCGGCGTTTCGGCATGGCTGGCCTCCGAATCTCTGCGGCCAGTCTGCCGCCCGCCGATTAACGGAAGCCTAAAACGCGAACACCCGCCCGAAGGCGGGTGTCGCAAGCCCGGGGGGAAAGGGCTCAGCCGCGGGCGCGGCGGCCGCCGCGGCGGCCCGAGGTGGCGGCGGAGGCCGCCGAGGAAGCCTCGGAGAAGCTCAGCCCGCCCTCGACCGCCTCGATCACCTTCGAGAAGCGGATCCATTCGCCGCCATTGGCGTCGTGGTTCATCAAGAGATTGGCGGCGCGGATCGCCTCCATCTCGACCTGGCGCACCGGGTTCATGATGGCCGAGGTCATGCCGGCGCCGATCGCCATCGGCAGGAAGGCCGCGTTCACGCCATGGCGATGCGGCAGGCCGAAGGAGATGTTGGAGGCGCCGCAGGTGGTGTTCACCCCCAGCTCCTCGCGCAGGCGGCGGACCAGCGCGAAGACCTGCTGCCCGGCCGAGGCCATGGCGCCGACCGGCATCACCAGCGGGTCGACCACGATGTCATGCGCCGGGATGCCGAAATCGGCGGCGCGCTGCACGATCTTCTTCGCCACCGCGAAACGCACATCCGGGTCGGGCGAGATGCCGGTATCGTCGTTGGAGATCGCCACCACCGGCACGTTGTATTTCTTCACCAGCGGCAGCACCAGCTCCAGCCGCTCCTCCTC
>JBDHSR010000372.1:0-3653 GCA_039808305.1 Gemmobacter sp.
CCCCTCACCCCGCCTTCAACACCCCGCGCTCGATCTGGTCCTGCTCGATGCTCTCGAACAGCGCGCGGAAATTGCCCTCGCCGAAGCCGTCATCGCCCTTGCGCTGGATGAACTCGAAGAAGATCGGCCCGATCACGGTGCGCGAGAAGATTTGCAGCAGGATGCGGGTCTCGCCGCCATCCACCACGCCCTCGCCGTCGATCAGGATGCCGTGCTTCATCAGCGCCTCCAGCGGCTCCTCATGGCCCGCGACACGCTCTTTCGACATCTCGTAATAGGTAGCCGGGGGCTTCGGCATGAATTTCAGCCCGCGCTCGGCGATGGCGTCGGTCGCGGCATAGATGTCGTCGGTGCCGACCGCGATATGCTGGATGCCCTCGCCCTTGTAGCGCTTGAGATATTCGACGATCTGCCCGGTCTCGCCGCGATCCTCGTTGATCGGGATGCGGATGCGGCCGCAGGGCGAGGTCAGCGCCCGGCTGTAGAGGCCGGTGAATTTCCCCTCGATGTCGAAGAAACGGATCTGCTTGAAGCCGAAGATCCGGCCGTAGAAATCGAACCAGGTGTCCATATTGCCCTTGTGGACGTTATGGGTCAGGTGGTCGAGATAGTAGAAGCCCACGCCCTCCGGCCGGCCTTCCGCCACGAAATCGAACTCGGACCAGACGCTGCCGCTGCGGTGGCCATCGACGAAATAGATCAGCGAGCCGCCGATGCCGACGATGGCCGGCACGTCCAGCGCCTTGTCGGCGGCGTCATAGGGGGCGGCGCCCTGCTGCACCGCATGGTCGTAGGCGTGGCGCGCATCGACCACCCGCCAGCCCATCGAGGGCGCGCAGGGCCCGTGCTCCTCGACGAAGCGGCGGGCATGGCTGCCGGGCTCGTCGTTCAGGATATAGGTGATGTCGCCCTGCTGCCAGAGCTCGATGGCCTTGGTCTTGTGCCGGGCGGTCCGGGTATAGCCCATGCGGGCGAAAAGCGCGCGCAGCTCCTCCGGCTCGGGATGGGCGAATTCGACGAAGGCGAAGCCTTCGGTCCCGGCGGGATTGGCCTCCGAGATCACCGCGGGCGGGGCGTTGTGCGGAAAGGGACCCATGATTTCCTCCTGTTCATGCGCTTGCTCCCAATCTGCCATGGAAGAGGCGCCGGTTTCGCGCGAATGCGGGCGCCGCTCTGGCCATATGCGCGGATGTGCCGCATGATGCGACGGAATGACGCGAGGTTCCCGCATGATCGACGAGACCGATTCCCGCCTGCTCGCCGCGCTCCAGCGCGACGCGCATCTGACGGCCGAGGCGCTGGGGCAGATCCTCAACCTCTCGCCCAGCCAGGCCGGGCGGCGCAGGCAGCGGCTGGAGGCCGAGGGCTATATCACCGGCTACACCGCCCGGCTCGACCCGGCGCGGCTGGGGCTTTCGGTGCAGGCCTTCGTGCAGGTGCAGATGGCGGCCCATGCGCCGGAGACCGCGCGCGGCTTCGCCACGCTGATCGCCACCCTGCCCGAGGTGATCTCGGCCTGGACGCTGACCGGCGAGGCGGATTACCTGCTGCGGCTCTGGTGCGAGGATCTGCCGGCGCTGAACCGGCTGATCCACGAGCGGCTCCTGCCGCATCCGGCGGTGGCGCGGGTGCAGAGCCAGATCGTCATGGACCAGCTCAAGGCCGACGCGCCGCTGCCGGTGCGGGGCTGACGGCGCCGGGCCGATACACGCGATGTTTCAGGCCGCGCGGAATCTGTGACCGGCAAGCCGGTTGCGGCGGCGGCGCGGCTTCCCGATAGTTGCGGCATGGAAAGTTTTCTGTTGCAGGCCACCTATTACCTCGGCGCCGCCGTGCTGTTCGTGCCGATCACCGTGCGGCTCGGCTTCGGCTCGGTGCTGGGCTATCTGGCGGCGGGGCTGCTGCTCGGCCCGGCGCTGGGGCTCGCCGGGCAGGAAAGCCACGACCTGCAACATTTCGCCGAATTCGGCATCGTGGTCATGCTGTTCCTGATCGGGCTGGAACTGCAACCCCGCACGCTGTGGGAGATGCGGCACCGGCTGGTCGGGCTGGGCGGCATGCAGGTCGCGCTGACCTCGGGGCTGATCGCCGCCAGTCTCCTCGCGATGGGAGAGCCGTGGCGGGTGGCGCTGACGCTCGGGCTGCTGCTGTCGCTCTCCTCCACCGCCATCGTGGTGCAGACGCTGAGCGAGAAGGGCCTGATGCGCAGCCCCGGCGGCCGCTCGGCCTTCGCGGTGCTGCTGGCGCAGGACATCGCGGTGGTGCCGATGCTGGCGCTGATCCCGCTGATGGCGGGGCTGCATGCCCGGCTGCAAGCGCCGGAGGGCGCGGCGAAGCCGCTCCTCACCCTCGTGCAGTCGCTGCCGGGATGGGAGGTGACGCTGCTCACCCTCGGCATCGTGCTGGCCATCGTGCTGGCGGGGCATTTCCTCGCCGGCCCGGTGTTCCGCTTCGTCCATGCCGCGCGCCTGCCCGAGATGGGGAGTTTCATCGCGCTGCTGATCCTGATCGGCATCGCCTTCCTGATGATGCTGGTCGGGCTGTCGCCGGCGCTCGGAAGCTTCATCGCCGGCGTGGTGCTGGCCAATTCCGAGTTCCGCCACCAGATCGAGGCCGACCTGAAGCCGTTCAAGGGCATCCTGCTCGGCCTGTTCTTCATGACGGTGGGCATCAGCATCGACACCGGGCTCTTGCTGGCGCAGCCGCTGCGGATCGCGGCGCTGACGCTCGCGCTGATCGCGGCCAAGGCGGCGGTGCTCTATCCGCTGGTCAGCCTGTTCCGGCTGCGTGGCCGCGACCGCACGCTGTTCACGCTGGCGCTCGCGCAGGGCGGCGAGTTCGGCTTCCTGATCGTCAGCTTCGCCGTGGCGCAGGACATCCTGCCGGCGGAACAGGCGCAACGCGCCCTGCTGGTCATCAGCCTGTCGATGCTGCTGACGCCGCTGCTCTTCGCCCTGCACGACCGCCTCGCCCGCGGCCGCGGCGCCCGGCCCGGCGAGGCGCCGCCCGATACGGTGGACGAGACCGGCCCGGTGCTGATCGCCGGCATCGGCCGCTTCGGCCAGGTGGTGAACCGGATGGCCCGCGCGGCCGGCATCGCCACCGTGGTGCTCGATGCCGATGCCGGCGCGGTGGAGCGGATGCGGCGCTTCGGGGTGAAGGGCTATTTCGGCGATCCCTCGCGCCCCGACCTGCTGATGGCCGCCGGCCTCGCCGAGGCGCAGGTTCTCGTCGTCGCGGTGGACGATCCGGCCAATGCGGTGCGCATCGTCGCCTTCGCGCGGCAGTCGCGGCCCGACCTGCATATCGTCGCCCGCGCCCATGACCGGGTGCATGTCTACGAACTCTACCGCGCCGGCGCCGACGACATCGTGCGCGAGACCTTCGACAGCTCGATCCGCGCCGGGCGCTATGTGCTGGAAAACATGGGGCTGACGGAATACGAGGCGGCGAAGCTGAGCCAGGCCTATTTCCACCTCGACCGCGCCGCGATGCGCGATCTCGCCGGGTTGTGGGAACCCGGCCAGCCCGTCCACCTGAACGAGGCCTATGTCAGCCGCGCCCGCCAGCTCGACGAGGATCTGCGCACCGCCCTGCTCGACGATCAGGACGATCTGGTGGCGGGCAAGGCCGCCCGGTAGCCCCGGCGGCGC
>JBDHSR010000373.1:0-3650 GCA_039808305.1 Gemmobacter sp.
CCTCGCGCGGCCCTCGCGCGGCGGACTGTTGCCGCGCTGCACTATCGCCCGCGCCCCGGCGCGGCTATCCTGCGGCCAAGGCTGGGGGGCCTGAAGACGGAATATGGAATGAGACAGGTTCTCCTTGCCGCTCTGGGTGCGGCTTTGGCGATCGCGGCGCAACCGGCGCTCGCGCAGGAGCGGGTGACGCAGGGCTTCGCGCGGCTGTTCAGCAACGACGCCTTGGGCGATACCCATGACCGCTGGCGCAGCGGCTCCTACATGGTCAGCCGCTTCCGCGCGCCGGACTGGCAGGGCAGCGCCCCCGCCGCCTTCGGCGAAGTGCTGGAGGTCCGGCTGCGGACCGAGATCATCGCCCCCGAATCGCTCACCGATCCCAGCCCCGACCGGCGCTATGCCGGCGTCATGGCGCCGGGCATCGCCACGCATTTCACCTGGGCCGGGCTGGAGACGCGGCTCGGGGCGGAGCTGGTGTTCACCGGGCCGCAGACCAAGGTCGGCGCCTTCCAGCGCGAGGTGCACGAGGCGCTCGGCCTCGACGAGCCGCGCGTGCTGGGCAGCCAGATCCCCGATGGCGTCCATCCGACGGTGCAGGCCGAGATCGGCCGCGACTTCGCGCTGCCCGGCCGGCTGCGGCTGCGCCCCTTCGCCGAGGCGCAGGCCGGGGTGGAGACCTTCCTGCGCGTCGGCGGCGATGTGGTTCTGGGGCATTTCGGGGAGGGCGGCCTCTTCACCCGCGACACGGTGACCGGCCATCGCGTGCTGGGCATCGCGGGGGTGACGCCGCCGGGCTACAGCCTCACGCTGGGCGGCGATGTGGCGCGGGTCTTCGACAGCACCTATCTGCCCGAGACCAGCGGCCCGGCCCCGGCCGGGACCCGCGGCCGCCTGCGCGCCGGGGTGCACTGGCAGGGCGAGCGCGCGGCGGTGTTCTACGGCGTGACCTGGCTCGGCAAGGAATACGAGGGTCAGCCCGAGGGGCAGACGGTCGGTTCGGTGCGCCTCAGCCTGCGGTTCTGAGCGCGATTGATGCGAATCGGTCACCGATTCGCCGCGATTGTTGCCGAAACGCCCTAGTCAGCCGCGAATCACCCTGCTAACCTGTTCGAAAGAAAAACAAACGAGCAGGCAAAGCAGGCTATGGGAACGGGCTCTCGGGGCACGTTCGTCATTTCCTGGTCGCAGACGGAGACGGACGGAATCGCGGGCGCATCGCCGGATGCGCTGGGCGTCGGGGCGACCTGGCGCTGGACGGGCACGCCCTTGCGCGTGGACGGGCCGCAATCTGTCCTGCTGCTGGAGGGCGCATCGGGAGAGGCGGAATTGCGCAAACGCGCGGCGCGGATGGTGCGCCGGCTGATCGGCATGTCGCTGGGCCGCCGCGTCCCGGCGGGGCCGGAAGGCGACGGGGCGCCGGATGACGGGCCCGAGCAGGGCTTCGTCGTCACCGACGGCCAGAGCGCGCATCCGGTGACGCTGATCGAGGTGCCCGATACCGGCGCCAGGCTCGCCATGTTCCTCGGCGCGCCGCCGCCGGAGGGCCGCGACCTCTGGGTGGTGCGGGTGGCGATCGGGCGCGGGCCGCGCGGGACCGGCGCGCGCCCGGCCGGCGGAGTGATCTGCTTCACGCCGGACACCTTCATCGCCACGCCGCAGGGGCCGCGCCCGATCCTGTCGCTGCGCCCCGGCGAGCGGATCCTGACCCGCGACAACGGCCCGCAGGAGATCCTCTGGATGGGCAGCCGCCGCATGACCGGCGCCCGGCTCCACGCCATGCCGCATCTGCGGCCGATCCGCTTCCGCAGCGGCGCCTTGGGCTGCGGCCGGCCGGATGGCGACCTGCTGGTCTCGCCGCAGCACCGGATGCTGGTGCGCGGCCCCGCCGCGCGGCTGCTGTTCAACAGCGACGAGGTGCTGGTCGCCGCCGGGGATCTGCTGGACGGCCGCCGCGTGCTGGTCGACCACGCCCTGCGCGAGGTGACCTATGTCCACCTGCTGCTGGAACGCCACGAGATCGTCTTCGCCAACGGTCTGGAGGCGGAGAGCTTCCATCCGGCGAATACCGCGCTCGACAGCATCGACCCGGCGCAGCGCGCGAGCCTGCTCGCGCTGCTGCCCGGTATCGAGGCGCAGCCGGCGAGCTATGGCGAGCATGCCCGGCGCAACCTCTCGGCCTCGGAGGCCGCGATCCTGCGCCACGATTTCGCGGCCTGATCCCGGTCCCGCCGCCGGCAGGGGGCGCTCGCGCCCCCTCGGCCCGTTCCGGGCCTCACCCCCTGAGGATATTTTCAGACAGAAAATGGGGAAGGCGCGCGCTTCCGTCCATTTTCTGTCCCCAAATATCCTCGGGGGTGAATTGGGCGCGCAGCGCTCAAGAGGGGGCGGAAAGCCCCCTTTCCTTCCGATGTTCAGAGAAAGCCCTGCGGGTCGATGTCCACCGCCACCCGCAGGTTCGGCGGTGGGCGGATCTGGGCCAGCCAGTCGGCGATGGCGCTTTGGATCGGCGTCGCCTTGTCGGCCTTGATCAGCATCCGCACCCGGTGGCGGCCGCGGATGCGGGCGATGGGGGCGGGGGCGGGGCCGAAGAGTTCGGCGCCGATCCGGCGCAGCGGCGCGTCCCGCCGGGCGAGTTCGGCGCCGAAGTCGAAGACCTTCGCCAGATCGGGGCCGGAGAGGATGATGCCCGCCATCCGCCCGAAGGGGGGCGCGCCGGCGCTTTGCCGCTCCGCCGCCTCGGCGCGCCAGAAGGCGTCCTCCTCGCCGCCGAGGATGGCGCGGATCACCGGATGCTCCGGCTGGTGGGTCTGCAACAGCGCCAGCCCGCGCCGCTCGCCGGTCCGTCCGGCGCGGCCGGCCACCTGCCGCATCAACTGGAAGGTGCGCTCCGCCGCCCGCAGGTCGGAGCCTTGCAGCCCGAGATCGGCGTCGATCACGCCGACCAGCGTCAGCAGCGGGAAGTTGTGGCCCTTGGCGACGATCTGGGTGCCGATCACGATCTCGGCCCCGCCCGCCGCGATCTCCTCGATCTTGGCCTTCAGCGCGCGGGCGGAGCCGAAGAGGTCCGAGGACAGGATGGCGAGCTTCGCCTCGGGGAAACGCTCCGCCACCTCCTCGGCCAGCCGTTCGACGCCGGGGCCGACCGGGGCCATCCGCCCTTCCACGCCGCAGGACGGGCAGGCTTCGGGCATCGGCTTGGTCGCGCCGCATTGGTGGCAGACGAGGCGCTTGAGGAAGCGGTGCTCCACCATCCGCGCGTCGCAATGATCGCAGCCGATCTGATGGCCGCAGGCGCGGCAGATCGTTACCGGCGCATAGCCGCGCCGGTTGAGGAAGAGAAGCGACTGCTCCCCCGCCGCCCGCCGCGCCGCCACCGCCTGCGCCAGCGGCTCCGAGATCCAGCGGTTGCCGGGCAGTTTCTGCTGGCGCAGGTCGATCGCCCGCATCTCGGGCAGTTCCGCCGCGCCGAAGCGGGCGCCGAGGTCGAGCCGGCGGTATTTGCCCTGTTCGGCGTTCACCCAGCTTTCCAGCGACGGGGTGGCGGAGGCCAGCACCACCTGCGCCGAACAGATCGATGCGCGCAGCACCGCCATGTCGCGGGCGTTGTAGAGCACGCCATCCTCTTGTTTATACGAGGTGTCGTGCTCCTCATC
>JBDHSR010000374.1:0-3645 GCA_039808305.1 Gemmobacter sp.
CCGCCCGAGGGGGCGGTCGGGCGCTGCCCGGCGGCACTGCGTGCCTTGTTCCGGGCGGGGACAGGGCTCACACGGGGCAGTCCCGGCCGGCTCACCTCATTGCGGAAAGCCGCCCGGATGCAGGCAGCAGCGCGCGGCATTCTCGTGCCCCGCCGCCATGGCCTGCGGCAGGTCGGCGCCGCGCAGCCGGGCGGCGAGGAAGCCGGCGATCCAGGAATCCCCCGCGCCCGTGGTGTCCACCGCCGTCACCGGCAGCGCCTCGGCCCGCCAGACCCGCCCCTCATGCAGCGCGAGACTGCCCAGCCGGCCCAGCGTCACCGCCGCGCCCCGCGCCCCGGCGGCGAGCAGCTCCGCCGCGCGCGCCTCCGCCCGCTCCGCCTCGGCCTCGCCCAGCGAGGCGAAGGCCCAGCTCAGCCCCTCCACCCCCAGATCCTCGGGCGCGGCATTGACCGTCACATCCTGCGACACCGGCACCCCGCGCGCCGCCAGCGCCCGGCGCAGCGCGCCGCCGTCCTGCAACCAGCCGATATGGACATGCCGGGCGCGGGCCAGCGCCTCCAGCGCCGCCGGGCCGGGGGTCCAGCCGGCGCAGGCGCCGAAATCCTCGTAGAGAAAGCGCCGGTCGCCATCGGCCCCGACATGGACCAGCGTGACCGAGGTCGGCAGCGCGCGCCGCTCGACCAGCGCCGTCCCCACGCCATTCGCGGCGAGCGTCGCCACCACCCGGTCGCCCTCGGCCTCGCCCGCCGGGCCCACCGCCCCGGCATAGGCCACGCGCAGCCCGCAGCGCGCCGCCTGCACCGCGACATTCACCGCATTGCCGCCGATCAGGTCCGCCGCCACCGCCCCGCTCAGCCGGTCGATGCAGTTGTCGCCCACGGCTGCGAGGTCGATGCCCATGGCGCTCCTCAATAGGCGACGCGCTTGTAATAGCGGCGGGTGGTCAGCGGATGGTTGCGCAGCGCCTCCAGATGCGCCGACAGCCGTTCGAGCATAGTGGCGAGGATCGCCGGGGCCAAGAGCGCGCGGAGCCCGGCCGACAGCCCCTCGGTCGCCATCTCGGCGGTGTCGAGCACGATCAGCCGGTCGGTATAGCCCCGCGCGAAGGCGATCACCCGGTCGGTGATCGGGCGGCTGGCATCCTCGCCGGCGAAGACGATGACCGAGACGCCGTTCTCCACCAGCTCCAGCGTGCCGTGGAAGAAATCGGCGGCATGGACCGGGCGGGTGCGGATCCACTGCATCTCTTCGAGGATGCACATGCCGTAGTAATAGGCCTCGGGCCAGGCCGCCCCGGCGCCGGTGATGATGTGATAGCCATCGTTCTGGATGGTGCGGGCGAGGTCGGCGGCGCGCGGCTCGAACGCTTCCTTGATGCGCAGCAGTTGCGTGGGCAACCCGGCCAGTTCGCCCATCAGCCGGTCGTAATCGTCGCGCTCGCCGCGCGCCTGCATCGCGGCCAGCGCGACGGTCAGGCTCAGGACGTAGAACATCTCGCAGGAGGTGTCGTCGGCGGCGAAATTGACGAAGCAATGGTCGGCCGCGGTGGCCAGCGGCGTCTCGGCATGGCCGACCAGCGTGATGACGGTGGCGCCGCGCGCCTTCGCGTAATCCAGCGCGGCGATGCTTTCCCTGGTGGTGCCCGAGAGCGAGGGCATGACGACGACCGATTTCGGCCCCAGCGCGCGGTGGCCGGTCAGCACCAGCTCGGCGCAGATCAGGTTGAAGCAGGGCAGGGCGGAGGCGCGCGCCATCAGGTCGGCCGCCGGCTGCATCAGGATGCCCGCGCCGCCCGAGCCGAGGAAGAACAGGCTGTCCGCCCCGTCGCGCACCAGATCCTGCACCAGCGCGCCCAGGCCGCGCGCGGCCTCATGCGCGCCGGTCTGGATGCGCAGGAAGCGGTCGGGGTCGAAATTGAACATCCTTGATCCTCTCGGGTGTATACCAGTTGGGCGTCTCAGGCCCGTTTTCGCGGTAATTGGTATATTAAATTGCCATTCTGAGCAATGGAAAAGCCGGAAACAGCGTGGATTTTGGGGTTTGGTCTGCGTTCTGGATGGTCTTGGTATATTGATCCGCCCCGCCTTCCGGCCTATCCTGCGGAAATTCCCGGCCTCCTTCCGCCGGGGCGACAGGCGGAGCATACCAATGGCCCGATCGGGCGAGACCAGCGATGGCCGCGTGCTGTCCCGCGCCAAGGCGCTGCTCGGCGCGCTGCTGCGCGAGGGCGGCGTCGGCCCCGGCGAGCGCATCCCCTCGGAACGCGATCTGGCGGCGCGATTCGGCATCTCGCGCATGACCATGCGCAAGGCGGTGGCGGCGCTGGTGGCCGAGGGCGCGCTGGAGCGGCGCGGCACCGCCGGCACCTTCCTGCCGGAGCCGGCGGTGGTGCGGCCGCTGTCGCGCCAGGTCTCCACCGCGATTTCCGAGGTGGTGGGCGGGCGCGGCCATCGGGCCGGGGCGCGGCTGCTGTTCTTCGAGCAGGCGGCGGCGGATGCGCATGTGGCGCGGCGGCTGCACCTGCCCGAGGGGGCGCCGGTCATCGTCGTCAGGCGGCTCCGGCTGTCGGATGGCGTGCCGTTCTGCGTCGAGACCTCCTGCCTGCCGCAGGCGCGGGTGGCGGGGCTGGTCGCGGCGGATGTGGCCGAGGCGCCCTCGCTCTACGCGCTGCTCCGGGCGCGGTTCGGGCTGACCTTCGCGGCCTCCGACTTCCAGATCGCCGTCGCCCCGCCGCCGGGGGCCGAGGCGGCGCTGCTCGGCCTCGCCCCCGGCGCGGGGGCGCTGACGCTGCGCTCCACCGTCTACGACCGCGAGGGGCGGCCGGTGGAATATGTGGTGTCGTGGAACCATCCCGACCGGGTGGCCTTCGAATCGCTGCGCGAGGAGGGCGGGCCGCCCAAGCGCATCCATACCGACTGGGCGAGCGCCGGAGGTTGACCTTCCGGCGCCGGGGGCGCAGCCTCTCCGCAGGAGAGGAGGACAGGATGAGCGAGCATGTGACACGACCCGCCTCGCCGCCCTGCATGGCGGGCGACTTGGCCGACGAGACCGCGCCGGAGAACATCGCCCTCTGGCGCAAGGCCGAGCGGGCAAGGCGCCTCGCCGCGCGCGAGGATCTGACGGTGGCCGAGCGGCAGGTGATCGCCGGGGCCCTGGCCCGGCATCTCGACGCGCTGCTGGCGCGGCGCTTCGGCGCGGTGGCGGGGCGGGTGGTCTCGGGCTACTGGCCGATCAAGGCCGAGCCCGACCTGCGGCCCTGGATGACCGCGCTGCATGAGGCGGGGGCGCGGATCGCCCTGCCGGTGGTGGCCGAACGCGCGGCGCCGCTGGTGTTCCGCCCCTGGGCGCCGGGCGCGAAGATGGAGCGCGGGCACTGGAACATCCTCGTCCCCGCCACGACGGAGACGGTGCTGCCCGAGATCGCGCTGGCGCCGCTGGTCGGCTGGGACGACGCGGGCTACCGGCTGGGCTATGGCGGCGGCTATTTCGACCGGACGCTGGCCGCGCTGTCGCCGCGCCCGTTCTGCGTCGGCGTCGGCTTCCAGTCGGCCCGCATCGCCAGCATCCACCCGCAGCCGCATGACATCGGCCTCGACGCCATCGTGACCGAGGCCGGGGTGCAGTGGGAGCGTGGCGCGGGGTGAG
>JBDHSR010000375.1:0-3610 GCA_039808305.1 Gemmobacter sp.
CGCGCAGCCACGGTTCCAGCGTGTAGGACAGGAACTCGCGGCCCTTCTGCTCGCTGTTCGACCAGGTGGCCCGGCTGAGATCCCCGACCATCGGCGCCGGGATGTTGAAGACCCGCGCAATCTCCTCGATCTGGAACCGGCGGTTTTCGAGGAACTGGGCATCGGTCGAGTTGAAGGTGAAGGGTTCGAACTCGGCGCCATCGGCCAGAACCGCCGTCCGCCCCGTCGCATTCTCCCCCTCATGGGTGGCGCGCCAGGCGGCGATGATCTTCTTCACCGCCTCCTCGCCCAGCCCCTTGGGGAATTTCAACGCCCCGGCTGGACGGGCGCCCCGGCTGAACAGCCGGGCGGCATGACGGTCGAGCGCGACCGCCACCGCGATGGCCTCGCGCGCCAGCGTCAGCGGCGCCCGGCCCAGCGGGGGCAGAAGGTGGATCACGTCCTGCGCCGGGATCGGGCGGCTGTTCAACCGGTAGCGGCGTTCGCCCGTGGTCTGGTCGAGATCGAAGGTGAGGATGCCCGGCAGGTAGCGGATGATCTCCAGCGGCCGCCCGTCCGAGGACCGCACCACATAGGCCATTCCGCCTTGGTCGAGGGTGAGGGCATCGACCACGATCTGCCGGAAGAACTCGAAGCCGCTGGTCCAGTCATTGGCCGCATCGCGCAGCAGCGGCAACAGGGCATGCCCCTCGTCATCGACCTCGGCGCCGTTCTCGATCCGCTTCACGAAGATGTCGAGCGAGGCGACGGCCTCCGAAATCAGCTGGATGGCATTCGCCACCACCGGCACCTTCAGCGCCTCGGAGGCGGTCACCGCAAGCCCGGCGGCGGTCGGTGTGGCGCCGGTGATCAGCTCCCACCACGATCCCGCCATGGTCAGGGACTTCTGTTCAGGCGCCGGGGCCGGTCTGGTGAAGGGGTTCCATCTCATAGACCAGTTTATGCGGCACGAAGCCCGGTGCCGGAAATCTGGCAAAACCCGGCAAAACCCGACATTTCGACTTGAAACGCGGCATCACCGATACTGGCGCCAGGCCAGAAGTGCGTTCCGATTCGCAAACCACCGGCCCATCGGCTTGCTGACCGGCAGTCCGCTGTCGGGATCCTGCGCCCAGCGGCGCGCGGTATCGACCGCCACCCCGAGGCAGGCGGCGATGGCCTTCATGCCCCAAAGCTCGCGGTCCGGCTCCAGGATTTCATCTGCCCGCCAGCGGTCGAGCGGCGGCTTGTCTCTCCCGATTTTCCCCATTTGTCCCATGTCCATCTCTCTCTGCCCCTGCCGGTCTGGCCTGTTTTCCGGCTATCTATTTGATAAAAAGCCTATTTCTGCCCTCTCACACGCCGTCCTCCCCGCGCCGGTCCCCTCCGGAGGCCGAAAGTCGGGGACCACCCCCCGGCATGCGCCTCACCGCATCCACCCCGCACTCGGCCTCGATCTCGTAGCGCAGGCACCGGATGCGGCGCTGCATCGCCACCAGTTGATCCGCAACCTTGAGGTTCAGCCCGCCCACGTCGCACACGACCTCGATCAGATCGAGGTCGATCCGGCGCAGCCCTGCCGCCAGCGCCTGCGCCTGGTCTTTCAGGATCGTCTTCTTCGTCAGTCTCATTCTCCGCTTCCTTCCCTGCTTGGATTTGCGCGCGTCATTGTCATCCGGAACCACCTTGCCTTCGCCGATCTCGTCTTCGTCGCAAGGAGCGCGCGCCCTCGCGCGCGTCTATCCTTATGCCCCGAACCACCTGTAAGGTGGTTCAGGACATAGGACGCCAGCCCCGAGGCTTTGCCTCAGGTTGGCCCCGACCTCCCGGCTTCCGGCGCCTCGGGCGCTCGACCGCGCTCACGGCCGACAGCGCACGGCACCGCCGTTCGGACCCCCACCGGTCATGCGTTCCCGCCGGGAGGTTGACCGCCACTTTCGACACATGAACGCCGTGCCGGGGATCGCGCTTCGGTCTTTCGGACTGCGCTCGCCTGTGATCCCGCCCCATGGTAGGCATTCCCGCGGCCGCCACCGTCTGAACCGACCGGTCCGCGAGCCCCGCCTTTGATCCGGCGCGGGGGAACCGGCATCCTCTACCCGAGATCAGGACGGCGGCAGCCGGTGCGCTGCGCCCGTCGCTTCGGAAGACATTCGGCGCGGACCTGAGCCCGCCGACATGTCCCCGGTGCCCGTACGCCACATGGCGTCACGTCACCTGTTCCGCGACGACGCAGGTGGTCACCTGGTCGCCATCCTGATCCTCGCCAAGTTCCACTTGGCGAAGGGTGTAGGAAAACGCTTTGCCTGTTGATCCATCCCTCTGCTTGGTGATCTCGGCCGTGATCACGGGAAGCTCGGGATCCCGGCTGAGTTCGATTTCGGTGTCGATTGCGGCCCGCAGCGCTGAATGCCCGCGTGCCCCCTTGCTGCCGTCCTTCCCGGAATGGTGGATCAGCATCACATGCGCGCCCGTTGCCCGCCGCAGGCGGTCGAGGCCCGTCATCAGATCGGCAATGCCGGGCGCCGTATTCTCGTCTCCCGCCCCCATCACCCGCGCCATCGTGTCGAAGACGATCAGCGAAAAGGGGCTGCCACCCGTCGCGGCCAGGTGCTGGACCATCTCCCCCAGGGCCGAGGCCCGCGAATTCTGGCCGGTCAGGCTGAGCGGGCAGGACAGAACCCAGAATTCAGGCTCGTGCAGGGCCGCGACGCGGTTGTCGAAGTTCCCTCCCCCTTCGGCCGCCACATAGAGAACACGGCCGGGCTGCACACGCCGGCCGTGCCAGCGGATACCCTTCGACACATGATGCGCCATATCCAGGGCGAGGAAGGACTTCCCGACATTGGAGGGGCCATACATGACCGACAGCCCGCCGCGATCCAGCCAGCCCTTGATCAGGTAATCCCGATCGAGGCGGGGCGCTATCTCGGCCGAGTGCCTGACATGCTCCAGCAGGTCCTGCGCCTGAGACCGCAGCCGCTGCCGGTCGGCCTTGAGCCCGATCACGGTCGCACCTGCCTGCCCCATGCCCGGCGGCATGTCGACATCCTCGGCCTTGCCCATGATCTCGCGGACCTTGTCGATGCCATCGGTCATCGCGCACCCGTCACATAGGCCCAGAATCCCGCCTGATCCCGGGCAGGCAGCGCGCGATAGCTGGCGAGGCACCATGCCTTCAGTTCGAAGGGCGTGGCGATGGATGCCCAGTCACAGGCCTCTTCCATCGCGTTCAGCAGCGGCGGGATCGGCGCGCCGCAGCGCAGGCGTTCCAGTTCGTCGGAGAGGATCAGCGCCGCATCGGTCGGATCGCACCGGCGCACCGCCGCGCGCAAGGCTGTTGCCGAAGCCAGCCGGTCGGGATATTCTTTTTCCCGACGAGTAGAGCCGTCATCCAAGGCCCCGGTCGCGCCCGCCAGCGCGCCGGGGTTTTTCCTTGCCTCGAAGCTGGCTTCCCCGGTAACGTCCGCGAAGCCCACATTCGTGGTTTGTTCATGAAACGTCCTTGGGCTGCAATCGTGGGTAACTACCCGGACTGGCTCACCTTTGACAAAACGTGAAGTCCCCCGGCGCCTGCCACAAGCGGAAGGTCTGCATGAAAGTCGTTCTCGTCGCCGCCGTCGCCCTGATC
>JBDHSR010000376.1:0-3587 GCA_039808305.1 Gemmobacter sp.
GGCGTCATCAACATCATCACCCGCAAGGGCAGCGCGCCGGGCACCCATTACGGCGGCAGCGTCGAGGCCGGCAATGGCGGCGCGGCCTCGGCCTGGCTGACCCATCGCACCGACCGGGGCGGCGTGGCGCTGAACCTCTCGGGGCGCAACGACAAGGGCTACGACCAGTCGGGCGACGGCGGCGAGAAGGACGGCATCGACCGCCGCACCCTCGGCCTTTCCGGCGACTGGCAGGCCACCGAGGATCTGCGCCTCGGCTTCACCGCCCGCCGCTCGGACGAGGATTACGACTACGATTCCACCGCCTGGGCCGCGACCGACGCGGCGGGCTATGTCATTGACGACCCGACCCAGACCAGCACCCGCAAGGAGACCTCGGGCGCGATCTGGGCCGAATACGCCATGTTCGACGGCCGCCTGACCCATCGGCTGGAATGGCAGGACACGGTGTTCAAGCAGAACTACAACAACGGCCCGTTCTCGCGCGGCGAGACGGAAAAGCTGAAATACCGCCTGAGCTACGGCCTCGACGGCCGCGCCGTCGCGGAAAGCGCGCATCTGCTGAACATCCTGGCCGAAAAGCAGAAGGACGATTCGGACGCCTATCCCGGCGCCTCGCGCGAGATGACCTCGGTCGCGCTGGAATATCGCGGCTTTCTCGACAACGGCCTCGACATCCAGGCGGGCCTCCGGCACGACGACAACAAGGTGTTCGAGGATTTCACGAGTTGGAACCTCGGCCTGTCGTGGCGCATCCCCGATACCGGGCTGCGGCTCCATGCCTCGGCCGGCACCGGCCTCGTCAACCCGTCCTTCTTCGAGCTTTACGCCGATGCGGATTACGGCAGCTCGGTCTACAAGGGCAATCCGAACCTGAAGCCCGAGAAGAATCGGGGCTACGATCTGGGGATCGAGGCGGCCTTCCTCGACGGGCGGGGCCTCGTCGATGTCACCTATTTCAACGAGAAGCTGACGGACGAGATCGAAAGCTATCTGGCTTCCAGCGCCGGCGGGGTGAACACCTTCTCCTATCGCAACCAGGCGGGCACCAGCCCGCGCGAGGGGGTGGAGGTCACCGGCCGCTGGCAGGCGACCGACGCGCTCTCGCTCGCGCTGAACTACACCTGGCTCGACGCGAAGAACCCCAACGGCACGGTGGAGGTGCGCCGGCCCGAACACGAGATCGGGCTGTCGGCCACGCTGCGCGCGCTCGACGGGCGGGCCAGCCTCACCGCCGACATTCGCCATGTCTCGGGCAATTGGGACACCCAATATTGGGGCGCCTACGCCACCGCCGAACTGCCGGATTACACCACGGTCAACCTCTCGGTGGGCTATGACCTGACCGATCGGGTCCGCCTGACCGGCCGCGTGGTGAACCTGTTCGACAAGGACTATTCCGATGTCTGGGGCTACGCCTCGCAGGGCCGCACGGTCCATGCCGGGCTCGAGGCGAAATGGTGAGGCGGCGCCTGCTGGCCGCGGCGCTGTGCTGCGGCCTCGGCCTTCCCGTCGTGGCCGAGGCGCCGCGGCGGGTGGTGTCGATGAACCTCTGCACCGATCAGCTCGCGCTGATGCTGGCGGCGCCGGGGCAACTGGTCTCGGTCAGCTATCTGGCGCATGACCCGCGCGCCTCGGCCATGGTGGCCGAGGCGGCGGCGCTGCCCGGCAATCACGGGCTGGCGGAAGAGATCTTCCTGCTGAAGCCCGACCTCGTGCTGGCCGGGCGCTACACCACGCCGACCACCGTGGCGATGCTGGAGCGTCTGGGCATCCCGGTCGTGGTCTTCGACCCCGAGGAGGATTTCGACGGCATCCGCGCCAATCTGCGCAGGATGGGCGCGGCGCTCGGCCGCGCGGCGGCGGCCGAGGCGGCGGTGGCGCGTTTCGACGCCGATCTGGCCGCGCTGCGAGACCCGGAGGGGCCGCGCCCGCGCGCCGCGCTCTATTCCGCCAACGGCTATACCTCGGGCGACCGCAGCCTGTCCGGCCAAATCCTGCGCGCCGGGGGCTTCGACAATATCGCGGTGGAGGCCGGCATCCCGACGGGCGGCACCCTGCCGCTGGAGCGGCTGGCGCTGTCGGACCCCGATCTGGTGATCCTCGGCCGCCGCTATCCCGGCGCCTCGCGGGCCGAGGAGATGCTGGACCATCCCGTCCTCGCCGTCCTGCGCGACCGGGTGGCGAGCCATGCGATGACCGACCGCGACTGGGTGTGCGGCACGCCGCATGTGCTGCGCGCGGTCGCCGGCCTGCGGACGGCCCGGCTGAAGCTGGAGGCGTTGCGATGACCCTGCGCATACCGCTGCTGCTGGCAGGGCTGTCGCTGCTGGTGGCGCTCCTCTTCCTCGCCTCGCTGCTGACCGGGCCGGCGAAGCTGCCGCCGGGTGAAAGCCTTGCCGCGCTGTTCGGCCCCGACACCGATCTCGTCGCGCTGGTGATGCGCGAATTGCGCCTGCCGCGCGCCATTCTGGGGGTGATGGTGGGGGCGAGCCTCGGGCTGTCGGGCGCCGCGATGCAGGGCTTCCTGCGCAATCCGCTGGCCGAGCCGGGGCTGATCGGCACCTCCTCCTCCGCCGCGCTGGGGGCGGTGCTGGCGATCCATGGCGGGCTGGCGGCGGCCTTCCCGCTCGGCCTGCCGCTCGCCGCGCTGGCGGGGGCGCTGGTCTCGGTGCTGCTCATCATGGCGCTGGCCGGGCCGGGCGGCGGGGCGCTGACGCTGATCCTCGCCGGGATCGCCATCTCGGCGCTGGCGGGGGCGGCGACCTCGCTGGTGCTGAACCTCTCGCCCAATCCCTTCGCCGCCAACGAGATCGTGTTCTGGATGATGGGCTCGCTGGCCGACCGTTCGATGCTGCATGTCTGGACGGCGCTGCCCTTCACCCTCCTCGGCATGGCGCTGCTGCTGCCCGCCGGGCACGGGCTGAACGCGCTGACGCTGGGCGAGGACGCGGCGGCCTCGATGGGCGTCCGGCTGCCGCGGCTGCGGCTGATGCTGGTGGGCGGCACGGCGGCGCTGATCGGCTCGGCCACGGCGGTGGCGGGCGCGGTGGGCTTCGTCGGCCTCGTGGTGCCGCATGTGCTGCGCCGCGCGGTGGGGGCGAGCCCGTCGCGCCTGCTTCCCGCCTCCGCCCTCGGGGGCGCGGCGGTGGTGCTGGCCGCCGACATCGCGGTGCGGCTGATCCTGCCGGGGCGCGACCTGAAGCTCGGCGTGCTGACCGCGCTCGTCGGGGCGCCGTTCTTCCTGCATCTCATCTTGCGCATGAGGAGGGCCGGGCCATGACGCTGCTTTCGCTGCGGGACCTCACCGTCGCCCGCGCCGGCCGCCCGGTGCTGAAGGAGATCGGGCTGACCATTACGGAGGGCGAGTTCGTGGGCCTGCTCGGCCCCAACGGCGCCGGCAAGACCACGCTGCTGCGCGCGGCGCTGGGGCTTCTGCCCAGCACCGGGCAATCCTCGCTGGCCGACCTGCCGCCGGGCGCCCGCGCCCGTGCCGCCGCCTTCATGCCGCAGGGGCGCGAGATCGCCTGGCCGCTGCCGGTCGAGGCGCTGGTGGCGCTCGGCCGCACCGCCCATCCCGAGGCCGC
>JBDHSR010000377.1:0-3564 GCA_039808305.1 Gemmobacter sp.
TCCATCTTCATCGCCTCGATGGTCAGCAGCAGGTCGCCGGCGCGGACCTTCTGGCCCACGCCCACCGTCAGCGAGGCGATGGCGCCGGGCATCGGCGCGCCGACATGGGCGGGGTTGCCCTCCTGCGCCTTGGGCTTGGCGGCGGTCTTGGCCTTGATGGCGCGGTTCGCCACGCGGATGACGCGGGGCTGGCCGTTCAGTTCGAAGAACACCTTCACCTCGCCGTCGTCGCCGGTCTCGCCCACCGCTTGCAGGCGGACCTCCAGCGTCTTGCCGGGGTCGATCTCCAGCGCGATCTCGTCGCCGGCCTCCATGCCGTAGAAGAAGGTCCGGGTCGGCAGGGTGCGCACCGGGCCGTAAAGCCGGTGGCGGCCCATGTAATCGAGGAAGACCTTGGGATACATCAGGTATCCGTTCAGATCCTCGTCATCCACCCGGTAGCCGTTCAGCTCGGCGGAAAGCTTGGCCCGCGTCGCCTCCAGATCGACATCGGCCATGCCGAGGCCGGGGCGGGCGGTCAGCGGCTTCTCGCCCTTCAGCACCTTCTTCTGGATCGCCTTCGGCCAGCCGCCATGCGGCTGCCCCAGATTGCCCTTCATCATGTCGACCACCGAATCGGGGAAGGCCACGTCGACCGCCGGGTCCTCGACCTGCGACCGGCTCAGCCCCTGCGCCACCATCATCAGCGCCATGTCGCCCACCACCTTGGACGACGGCGTGACCTTCACGATGTCGCCGAACATCCGGTTGGCATCGGCATAGGCCTGCGCCACCTCGGGCCAGCGCTCTTCCAACCCGAGGCTGCGGGCCTGCGCCTTGAGATTGGTGAACTGCCCGCCGGGCATCTCGTGCAGATAGACCTCGGAGGCGGGGGCGGCGAGGCCCGATTCGAAGGCGGCGTATTGCGCGCGCACATGCTCCCAGTAGTTCGAGATCTCGCGGATCGCGCCGATGTCGAGCCCGGTGTCGCGCTCGGTATGGCGCAGCGCCTCGACGATGGAGCCGAGGCAGGGCTGCGAGGTGCCGCCCGAGAAGGCGTCCATCGCCGCGTCCACCGCGTCCACCCCGGCATCGCAGGCGGCCAGAACCGTGGCCGCCGCCGCGCCCGAGGTGTCATGGGTGTGGAAATGCACCGGCAGGCCCACCTCCTGCTTCAGCGCGCGGATCAGCTGGCGCGCGGCGGCGGGTTTCAAGAGGCCCGCCATGTCCTTCAGCCCCAGCACATGCGCGCCGGCGGCCTTCAACTCCTGCGCCATGCCGACATAGTATTTCAGGTCGTATTTGGCGCGGTTCGGGTCGAGGATGTCGCCGGTATAGCAGATCGTGCCCTCGCAGACCTTGCCCGCCTCGATCACCGCATCCATGGCGACGCGCATGTTCTCGACCCAGTTCAGGCTGTCGAAGACGCGGAACACGTCCACCCCGGTCTCCGCCGCCTGTTTGACGAAGGCGCGCACCACATTGTCGGGATAGTTGGTGTAGCCCACCCCGTTCGAGGCGCGCAGCAGCATCTGCGTCATCAGGTTCGGCATGGCGGCGCGCAGGTCGCGCAGCCGCTGCCAGGGGCATTCCTGAAGGAAGCGATAGGCCACGTCGAAGGTGGCGCCGCCCCAGCATTCGACGCTGAAGAGGCCCGGCAGGTTCGCCGCATAGGCCGGCGCCACCCGGATCATGTCGATCGAGCGCATCCGCGTCGCCAGCAGCGACTGGTGGCCGTCGCGCATCGTGGTGTCGGTGATCAGCACCTTGGTCTGCGCCTTCATCCAGTCCGCCACCGCCTGCGGGCCCTTCTGCTCCAGCAGGTTGCGGGTGCCATAGGCCGGATCGGCCTTGGGCGCGGGGGCCTTCGGCGTCTTCGCCTCGGCCGGCGGCTTGGCGCGGCCGGCGGTCTCGGGATGGCCGTTCACCGTGATGTCGGCGATATAGGTCAGGATCTTGGTCGCCCGGTCGCGCCGCTTGCGGAACTGGAACAGCTCGGGCGTGGTGTCGATGAACTTCGTCGTATAGGTGTCATCGAGGAAGGTCGGGTGTTTCAGCAGGTTGATGACGAATTCGATATTCGTGCTGACGCCCCGGATGCGGAATTCGCGCAGCGCGCGGTCCATCCGCGCGATGGCCTTTTCCGGCGTCTGGGCATGGGCGGTGACCTTCACCAAGAGCGAATCGTAATAGCGCGTCACCACCGAGCCGGAATAGGCGGTGCCGCCATCCAGCCGGATGCCGTTGCCGGTGGCCGAGCGATAGGCGGTGATCCGGCCGTAATCGGGGATGAAGTTGTTGTTCGGGTCCTCGGTCGTCACCCGGCATTGCAGGGCGTGGCCGTTGAGCCGCACCTCGTCCTGCCCGGCGACGCCGGTGGCCTCGGCGAGCGTCTTGCCCTCGGCGATCAGGATCTGCGCCTGCACGATGTCGATGCCGGTCACTTCCTCGGTGACGGTGTGTTCGACCTGCACGCGGGGGTTCACCTCGATGAAGTAGAACTTGCCCTCGTCCATATCCATCAGGAACTCGACGGTGCCGGCGCATTCGTAATTCACATGGGCGCAGATGCGGCGGCCGAGCTCGCAGATCTCGGCGCGCTGCTGGTCATCGAGATAAGGCGCGGGCGCGCGTTCCACGACCTTCTGGTTGCGGCGCTGCACCGTGCAGTCGCGCTCGTAGAGGTGGTAGATATTGCCGTGCCGGTCGCCGAGGATCTGCACCTCGACATGGCGGGCGCGCTGGATCATCTTCTCCAGATAGCCTTCGCCATTGCCGAAGGCGGCCTCGGCCTCGCGCCGGCCTTCCAGCACCTTGGTTTCAAGCTCCTCCGGCCCGAGGATCGGGCGCATCCCGCGCCCGCCGCCGCCCCAAGACGCCTTGAGCATCAGCGGAAAGCCGATCTCCGCCGCCTCGGCGCGGATCGCGTCGAAATCGTTGCCCAGCACCTCGGTCGCCGGGATCACCGGCACCCCGGCGGCGATCGCCACGCGGCGGGCGCTGGCCTTGTCGCCGAGCGCGCGCATGGTCTCCGCCTTCGGGCCGATGAAGGTGATCCCCGCCGCCTCGCAGGCCTCGACGAAATCGGGGTTTTCCGACAGCAGGCCATAGCCCGGATGGATCGCGTCCGCCCCCGAAAGCCGGGCGATGCGGATGATCTCGGGGATGGAGAGATAGGCGCCGACCGGGCTCAGCCCCTCGCCGATCAGATAGGCCTCGTCCGCCTTGAAGCGGTGCAGGGACAGCTTGTCCTCCTCCGCATAGACGGCGACCGTCTTCTTGCCCATCTCGTTGGCCGCCCGCATCACGCGGATGGCGATCTCGCCGCGATTGGCGACAAGGATCTTGCGGAATTCGGTCATGGCTCTCCCCCTGACGCTCTGTCTGGCCGCGTCACTTTAGGGGTGCCGCAGTGCGGCGCAAGTGCGAGTCCCGACCTGTCTGCAAAGTTTTGCGAAATATTCAGCGCGGCTTTGCTGCTGCAAATTCCTCCGGGCTGTGCGGGAACATTCGCGGAACGAAGGCTTCCCATCGCGGCAGGGCCGGATTATCCTGCGCGCATGAGCGGATTTGATGAATCGGATG
>JBDHSR010000378.1:0-3555 GCA_039808305.1 Gemmobacter sp.
GAACGGCTTCGGCGTGGTGCGCGACCCGATCGCCTGCAAGCCCGCCGTCATGGCCGAGACCGACCAGTATGTCGCCTTCGGCAGCGAATACCGCGCGCTGGTGAACCTGCCGGGCATCGACAATGCCCGCGTCTGGGAACCGGAGCCCGCCACCGTCTACTTCTGGGAACGCTGAACATGCAGACTTTCGACCTCGCCGCGCACGGCCTGCGCGAGCTGAACCGGACGCTTCACCAGCTGAACGGCAGCACCAACCAGACCGCCTGGGAGATCGTGAACCCGAAGGGGTCGCACGCCATCGCCGTGGGCCTCGACGCGCCCATCGACGTGACGGTGCGCGGCTCGACCGGCTATTACTGCGCCGGCATGAACAAGCAGGCCACCGTGCGCGTGAAGGGCTCGGTGGGCCCCGGCGTCGCCGAGAACATGATGTCGGGCACCGTCATCGTCGATGGCGACGCCTCGCAATATGCCGGGGCGACCGGGCGCGGCGGCCTTCTGGTCATCAAGGGCAACGCGGCCTCGCGCTGCGGCATCTCGATGAAGGGCATCGACATCGTGGTGCATGGCAATATCGGCCACATGTCCTGCTTCATGGCGCAGTCGGGCAATATCGTGGTGCTGGGCGATGCCGGCGACGCGCTCGGCGATTCGCTCTACGAGGCGCGGCTCTTCGTGCGCGGCTCGGTGAAATCGCTGGGCGCCGACTGCATCGAGAAGGAGATGCGGCCGGAGCATTACGAACTGCTCGCCGACCTGCTGAAGCGCGGCGAGGCCGATCACATGGCCAAGCCCGAGGAGTTCAAGCGCTACGGCTCGGCCCGCCAGCTCTACAATTTCAACATCGACAACGCGTCGGCCTACTGAGGCAGAAGAATGAGCGATTTCCCCATCACCCCGCCCCGCTTCTCGGCCACCTTCACCCCGGCGGTGAACGCCGAGATCCGTCGTGCCGCGGCTTCGGGCATCTATGACATCCGCGGCGCGGGCACCAAGCGCCACCTGCCGCATTTCGACGACCTGCTGTTCCTCGGCGCCTCGATCAGCCGCTATCCGCTGGAAGGCTACCGCGAGAAATGCGCCACCGACGTGTGGCTCGGCACCCGCTTCGCCAAGAAGCCGATCCATCTCGACATCCCCGTCACCATCGCCGGCATGAGCTTCGGCGCGCTGTCGGGCCCGGCGAAAGAGGCGCTGGGGCGCGGCGCCTCGGCGGCGGGCACCTCGACCACCACCGGCGACGGCGGCATGACCGAGGAAGAGCGCGGCCATTCCAAGACGCTGGTCTACCAGTACCTGCCCTCGCGCTACGGCATGAACCCCGATGACCTGCGCCGCGCCGACGCGATCGAGGTCGTGGTGGGCCAGGGCGCCAAGCCCGGCGGCGGCGGCATGCTGCTCGGCCAGAAGATCTCGGACCGCGTGGCGATGATGCGCAACCTGCCCAAGGGCATTGACCAGCGCTCGGCCTGCCGCCACCCCGACTGGACCGGCCCCGACGATCTGGAGATCAAGATCCTCGAGATCCGCGAGATCACCGAATGGGAAAAGCCGATCTATGTGAAGGTCGGCGGCGCGCGTCCCTATTACGACACCGCGCTGGCGGTGAAGGCCGGGGCCGACGTTGTGGTGCTCGACGGCATGCAGGGCGGCACCGCGGCCACGCAGGACGTGTTCATCGAGCATGTGGGGATGCCGATCCTCGCCTGTATCCCGCTGGCGGTGAAGGCGCTCCAGGATCTCGGCATGCACCGCAAGGTGCAGTTGATCGTCTCGGGCGGCATCCGCACCGGGGCCGACGTGGCCAAGGCCATGGCGCTCGGCGCCGATGCGGTGGCGATCGGCACCGCCGCGCTGATCGCGCTCGGCGACAACGATCCGGCGCTGGAGGCCGAATACCAGAAGATCGGCACCACCGCGGGCGCCTATGACGACTGGCACGAGGGCAAGGATCCGGCGGGCATCACCACCCAGGACCCCGAGCTTTTCAAGCGCTTCGACCCGGTTCTGGGCGGCCGCCGTCTGAAGAACTACCTGAAGGTGATGACGCTGGAGGCGCAGACCATCGCCCGCGCCTGCGGCAAGAACCACCTGCACAATCTCGAACCCGAGGATCTGTGCTCGCTGACCATCGAGGCCGCCGCCATGGCGGGCGTGCCGCTCGCGGGGACCAGCTGGATCCCGGGTCGCAACGGCGGCTTCTGAGACAATCAAAAACCGACAGGGAGCTAAATAAATGTCGAATGACCTTGCCAAATGGGCAAAGGACAAGGGTGTCAAGTATTTCTTGGTCTCCTTCACCGACTTGGCCGGGTTCCAGCGCGCCAAGCTGGTTCCCGCCCAGGCGATCGGCGACGTGACGAAGAACGGAGCCGGCTTCGCCGGCTTCGCCGCCGGCTTCATCGTGCCGCCCTCCTCGCCCGACATGCTGGGGACCCCTGACGCGGATACCGTGATCCAGCTGCCGTGGAAACCCGAGGTCGCCTGGCTCGCCTCCAACTGCTCGATCGACGGCAAATCCCTCGACCAGGCGCCGCGCAACATCCTGCTGCGCCTGATCGACGAGGCGGCGAAGGACGGGCTGCGCATCAAGACCGGGGTGGAGCCGGAATTCTTCTTCCTGTCGATGGACGGCCACAAGATCGCCGACCCGCTCGATGTGGCGAAGAAGCCCTGCTACGACCAGCAGGCCATCATGCGCCGCTACGACGTGATCGCCGAAGTCAGCGACTACATGCTGGATCTCGGCTGGGGCCCGTATCAGAGCGACCACGAGGATGCGAACGGCCAGTTCGAGATGAACTGGAAATTCGACGACGCGCTGAAGACCGCCGACAAGCTGGCCTTCTTCAAGTTCATGATGCGCTCGGTCGCCGAGAAGCACGGGCTGCGCGTCACCTTCATGGCCAAGCCCTTCATCGAGCTCACCGGCTCCGGGCTGCACGCCCATGTCTCGGGCTGGAGCCTCGACGGCAAGACCAACACCTTCGCCGATGACAGCCGCGAGCTCGGCCTGTCGACGCAGGGCCGCCACTTCCTGGCCGGCGTGATGAAACATGCCCCGGCCTCGACCGCGATCCAGAACCCGACGGTGAACAGCTACAAGCGCCTCAACGCCCCCACCACGGCGTCCGGCGCCACCTGGGCGCCGAGCAAGGTCACCTGGTCGGGCGACAACCGCACCCATTACGTGCGCGTTCCGGGCGGCCGGATGGAGCTCCGCTCGCCGGATTCCTCGAACCCCTACCTGCTGCACGCGGTCATCATCGCCGCCGGCCTTTCCGGCATCCGCAGCAAGCTGGAACCGGCCGATCCGCTCTATATCAACATGGCGGCCGAGGGGCATACGATCACCGACGTGACCCGCCTGCCGCTGAACCTGCTCGACGCGCTGCGCGCCTACGAGGCGGACACCACGCTGCGCTCGATGCTGGGCGAGGAGTTCTCGGAAGCCTATCTCGCGCTGAAGCACAAGGAATGGCACAGCTACGTCTCGCATATGTCGTCGTGGGAAATCGAGAACTACGCCGACATCTGAAACACCGAAGGCCCCGC
>JBDHSR010000379.1:0-3543 GCA_039808305.1 Gemmobacter sp.
TTCCGCTTCCGTCCGCCACCGTCCGTCTCGGTGAAGCGGTATCTAGGCCCCAACAACAAATCCCGCAAGAGGAAAAAACACCGCCCACCAAAGAATTTTCATCATGCCGTCATGAAACCCTTATTTCCTTGGACGAAGCTGAAAGACCGGGCAGCGAGGGAAACCGGGCGGCGGCGGGTTATCCACAGCCGCGCCGGCGAAATTCCTGATCCGAAACGGGAATCGGGCCGACTCGCCCCCCGCGATTCCCCCGATTCAGGCGAATCCCGGCCCGGAATGGGTGATCCGGCCGCCGCAGATGGTCAGCGCGATTCCCGTCCGGCCCAGATCCCCCACCGCAATCGCCTCGACATCGCCGTCGATCAGCACGAGGTCGGCAGCGAGGCCCGGCCGCAGGCAGCCGGTCACCCCCTCACGATGCGCGGCCCAGGCGCCGCCCGCCGTATAGGCGTGCAGGCTCTCCATCAAATCGAGCCGTTCGTCGCCCGCCCCGTCATAGGGGCGCCGGGTCAGCGCGGCCTGCAATCCGCGCATCACGCTCACATCGGTCACCGGCCAGTCGGAGGCATAGGCGACCGGCGCGCCGTGATCCTTCAGCGTCTTCCACAGATAGGCGTCGCGGCGCCGCTCCGGCGGGAAGCCCACGCTCATCGTCGGCTCCATGGGGAAATCCATCGCGCCGGGCGGATGCGGCGGCTGCACGCTGGCGGTGATGCCGAGCGCGCCGAGACGCGGCACATCGGCCCGGTCGATCAACTCGATATGTTCGATGCGGTGGCGGGCGTCGCGCCGGCCATTGGCGCGCAGCGCCGCCTCATAGCCGTCGATCGTCACCCGCACCGCGCCGTCGCCGATGGCATGGACCGCGATCTGGAGGCCGCGCCGGTCGATCTCCACGCAGATCGCCTTGAAGCGCTCCGGCTCGAACAGCGGTTCGGCGCGATGGCCGGGGCGGCCGGGATAGTCGTTCAGCATATAGGCGGTGCGGCTGTCGACCACGCCATCCATGAACATCTTCACGAAGCCGCAGCACAGCATCCCGGTATCGAAGTCCCGTGTCATCGCCTCGGCGCGGTCGAGCTCCGACAGATCCATATGCGGCTTGAAGTGGAAGGGCACCTTCACCCGCGCGGTGAGCCGCCCCTCCGCCTCCATCTCCGCGAGCAGCGCCAGCGTGTAGCGGTTGCCGTCCATGTTCACCATCGAGGTGATGCCCTGCGCCGCGCAATGCGCCAGGCCGGCGGCGATCTTCGCCTTGTCGGCCGCGCGCTGCGCCGCGTCGGGCCAGGGATCGGGCTCGCCGCCGGTGGCGATGCCGAGTTGCAGATGCGCCTCGCCGCCCAGCGCCAGCACCGGGCCGAAGGCCTCGAACTCGCGCAATTCGCCGGTGGCGAGGCCGTCCGGCCCCATCACCACCTCATGCCCATGCGGCATCCGGGCGCCGTGCAGCAGGCCCGCCGCCGTCAGCGCGGCGGTATTGGCCCAGACGGTGTGGTGATCCGGCGCCATCATGGCAATGGGGCGGTCGGCGATCACAAGGTCCAGATCGGCGCGGGTCACCGGATGGTCGAGGATGCCGTATTCCGCCCCCTGCGCCAGCAGGATCGGCGCCCCGGGATGTTTCGCGGCATAAGAGGCGAAGGCGGCGCGCAGGTTCTCCAGCCCGTGCAGCCCGCCAAGCTGCAACTGCGTCAGCTCCGCCCCGCCCAGCACCAGATGCAGATGGCTTTCCACGAAGCCCGGCAGCAGCGTCCGCCCGCCCGCGTCGATCACCCGCGTCTCGGGCCCCGCCAGCGCGGCGATCCCGGCGGCGGTCCCCACCGCCTGTATCCGGCCGTCCCGCAGCGCCACCGCCTCGGCGCGCGGGCGGCCGGCATCCATGGTCAGCACCTTCGCATTGGTCAGGATCAGATCCGCCTGCATGTCCTTCCTCCCCCATGGCGGCCCTCCGGCCGCCTAATTTGATCATATCCAGAGAAGCATCCGGCGACCGCCTTGTCACGCGCGGAAACGGCGGGGTCTGCGGAAATCCTCCGCCCCGCAGCGGCCCCTCTTGACCCTTGCCGCCCCCTGCGCCTCTATCGGTCAAAAGCCCAACAGGACGCATGCCATGACCCTGCCCGCCGAATCGCCCCGCACCGCCGCTCCCGGCGGCCGTTCCGTCATCGCGCAGGACGTGCGCATCACCGGCGATATAGGCTCGGAGGGAACGGTGGAGCTGGCGGGCGAGATCGAGGGCAAGGTGACCGCCCGCACCCTCGTCATCAGCCCCGAGGGCCGGGTGAAGGGCACGATCATGGCCGAGACGGTGGATCTGCGCGGCCGGGTCGAAGGCAAGATCTCCTGCGTGAGCCTGACGCTGCGCTCCACGGCGCAGGTGACGGCCGATGCCAGCTACCAGACGCTCGCCATCGAGAACGGCGCGACGGTCGAGGGCCGCTTCACCCGGCCCTCGTCCTGAGTCACGCCTTCGGCGGAATCGAATAGGTCAGCGAGGCGCGCGCCACCGGCGCCTCCTCGCCTTCCGAGGTGATCAGCACATCGCCCACCGCCAGCACCCGGCCCAGCTTCAGGATGCGCGCCCGCGCGATCAGGTCGCGCCCGGCCGCCGGCTTGCGCATGAAGTCGATGCTGCAATTCGTGGTCACCGCCAGCGCCACCGCGCCGATCCGGCTGAGGATCGCCAGATAGAAGGCCACATCCGCCAGCGCGAACATGCTCGGGCCCGAGACGGTGCCGCCCGGCCGCAGATGCCGCTCGGCCACCGCGAGGCGCACGACGAGTTCCTCGCCGACCTCCTCGACCACGAAATCCTCGGCCACCTGCGGAAATTCCCGGCCCAGAAAAGCCTGCAACTCGTCGCGCGTCACACTTTCCTCCCTCGCGTCCCGGCGCTAGCCTTTCCTCAAACGGGAGGAATGACAAGATGACTGACCTGATCCGGCGCGAGGATTTCGGCCCGGTGGCGCGGCTGACCCTGGATACGCCGCAAAGCCTGAACGCGCTTTCCGACGCGATGCTGGCCGCGCTCTCGGCCCGGCTGGACGAGGTGGCGAGTGATCGGGGGGTCCGCGCCGTCATCCTGCGCGGCGCCGGCAAGGCGTTCTGCGCCGGGCACGACCTGAAGGAGATGCAGGCCGCACGGCAGGCCGCCGACCGGGGCGCGGCCTATTTCCTCGACCTCTTCACCCGCTGCGGCGCGCTGATGCAGAAAATCCCCGCCCTGCCCCAGCCGGTCATCGCCGAGGTGCATGGCATCGCCACCGCCGCCGGCTGCCAGCTCGTCGCCAGTTGCGACATGGCGGTGGCGGCCGAGGGCACGCGCTTCGGGGTGAACGGGGTGAATATCGGCCTGTTCTGCTCGACACCGATGGTGGCGCTGAGCCGCAACGTGCCGGCGAAGGTGGCCTTCGAGATGCTGACCACCGGCGAATTCATCGACGCCGCCCGCGCCCGCGAGGTCGGCCTCGTCAACCGCGTGGTGCCGGGGGCGGAACTGTCCGAGGCCACGCTGGCGCTGGCGCAGAGCGTGGCGGGGAAGCT
>JBDHSR010000380.1:0-3531 GCA_039808305.1 Gemmobacter sp.
ACGTGATCCGACGGCTTCTCGCCGCCGCGCACCTCGCGGTCGATCCCGGCGTCGCGCAGCAGGTCCGCCGCCTGCGGCGAGAGCATCAGATGGTCGATGCGGATGCCGTTGTTGCGCTCCCAGGCGCCCGCCTGGTAATCCCAGAACGAATACTGCCCCGGCCCCGGATGGCGCAGCCGGAAGGCGTCGTAATAGCCCATATGTTCGAGCTTGCGGAAGGCGGCGCGGCTTTCCGGCAGGAACAGCGCGTCCTTCGCCCAGGCCTCGGGGCGGGCGGCGTCCTCGGCCTGCGGGATGATGTTGTAATCGCCCGCCAGCACCACCGGCTCCTCCGTCGCCAGCAGCTCCGCCGCGCGCGCCCGCATCCGCGCCATCCAGCCCAGCTTGTAGCCGTATTTGCCGGTTTCCTCCGGCCGGCCTTCGGCGTCGAAGCTCACCGGATTGCCGTTCGGCAGGTAAAGCCCGCAAAGCCGCACCGCGCCGCTTTCGCCGATCACCGTCGCCTCGATCCAGCGCGCCTGCTCGTCGCCGTCGTCGCCGGGCAGGCCGCGCGTCACATCCTCCAGCGGCAGGCGCGACAGGATCGCCACGCCGTTGAAGCCCTTCTGGCCATGGGTCTCCACCCGCCAGCCCAGATCCTCGAACAGCCCGCGCGGGAAGGCCTCGTCCACCGACTTGATCTCCTGCACCGCCACCACGTCGGGGCGCGCGCGCTCCAGCCAGGCGGGCAGCGCCTCCAGCCGGGCCTTGATGCCGTTGATGTTGAAGGTGGCGAGTTTCATGGCGGTTCCCCCTCGTGCCCGGCGCCAGTCTATCGCCGTTCGGGCGGGCTCTGGCAAGCCCGGGGCGCGGAAGGCCGCCACTTGCCAGATCCCTGAAACTTAAGACTTTGTTAATATTTGCGAATCATGGTTTTCTGGCGGGGTTGTGGATAGTTCCGGCGCGCCCTTCCCGTGGATAACCCGCCGGAACCCCGGTTCGGCAAGGCGCCAGCAAGGCTTAGGGACAGGCCGGTTTGTGGATAATTCCATCCGCAACTTGTGGATGTAAAATCGTTTGAAAAATCAATTCCAAGGCGCAAGGCTCAGGGGGCAAACACTGCTCAACCACGGGGGAACAACCATGAGCGCACTGCGTAAAGTCGTTGAAGTTGCTGACGTTTCCGTCCTCGCCGATCTGGTGTCGGGCCTCGGCGCCGATCTGATGCCCTGCTCCAACATCGAAGGCGCCGACATGCTGACCGGCGGCGCCGTGGCGCTGATGCCCTGCTCGAATATCGAGACCGGCATGGGCGCCGCCCTGATGCCCTGCTCGAACATCGAAGGCTCCGAGATGGTCGGCGGCGCCGGCGCGGCGCTGATGCCCTGCTCGAACTGACGGGCCGAAAGATCCCCCCTCCATCGCCTGCTGCCCGGCGCGGGAGGGGGGCCTGAACCGCCGGGCCAATCCCACAGGTCGTTTCCATGTCCAACGTGGTCCGCTTCGCCGCCGCCGCGCGGCCTTCCCGCATGCCCGCGCCCCAGGGGGGCCTTGCCGCCCTGCTCGCCGCCTTCGCCACGGGGCGCCGCCGCGAGGGCGACGCGTTCTGGCTGAAGGAGAATGCCGAGCTGCTGGGCATCCTCGCCACGCTGCGCGTCGCGGTGCCGGCCGAGGCGCTGGCGGCCTATGCGCCGTTCCATGACGGGTTGCCGGAGCGGATGGCCTTCCATCCGCAATATTACCGCATGCTGCTGGGGCTGGCGGTGGCGCTGCGCGATCTGGGCCAGCCCGGCGACATGGCCGAGCGGCTGGCGGCGCGCGCCGCGGCCGGCGGCTGGATCGACAGCGAGGTGAACGACCTCCAGCGCGCCGAGAGCCGCTATCTGCTGGCCCGCGCCGGGCAGCGGATCGAGCTGCCGGGGCTCGACGACCGGCTGCGCGGCTTCATGGCGCGGCCCGAGACCTTCGCCCTTCCCAATCCGCGCGCCGCCTATGACCTGCTGCATGCGATCTTCTACCTCAGCGAATACGGCCGCCATCCCTTCGCGCTGGACGAGACCTCGCGCGCCGCGCTGGGCAATCTCGGCAATCTCGCCTGCCTCGACGGCGATGGCGATCTGCTGGCCGAGGTCTGCGTCGCGCTCGCCTATTGCGGCGAGGAGCCGCCCGCGCTCTGGCGCGACATGGTGGTGTCCGAGGCGCGGACGTTCCGGATCGAGCCGGGGCGCTGCGCGGATTCTTCGGATGCCTATCACAATTACCTTGTCAATCAGTGGTTGATGGGGACTATTGGAATGACCGCATTCGGCGATGGATTTCCGGCAGGCCCCATGACGTTCAAGCTGATCCGCCCCCCCGCCGCCCCGCTCCGCGAATGGTCGCAGGCGCTGCTGGCACTGGGCGATCGCAGGCGGGCCGATTACACCGCGATGCGCGCGGCCTGCGCGCCCTATCTGTCGCCCGCCGCGCTGGCGGCGGCGGATCGCGCGGCGGAAGCCTCGCCGGGGTTCGAGCGGTTCTTCGCCACCTTCGCCCGCCCCGCCGCCGCCCCGTCCGGTCCGGTCCTGCTGCGCAGGGGGGCGTGATGACCGCCGGGCTCGCGGTGTCGCAGACGGTGCAGCGCGCCGCCCTGATCGGGGCGGGGCTCACCCTGCTCAATACGCTGGTCTCGGTCAGCACCGATGCCATCGCCAAGGATCTGGTCTCCAGCTATCCCGCGCCGCAGCTCATGCTGCTGTCGGGGGGGCTGGCGATCCTCGCCGGATTGCTGGCGATGCTCTTCGGCCAGCGCGAGCGCATCCTGCGCACCGGCACGCCGCGGCTGGTGGCGCTGCGCTCGGCGCTGGGGGCGGCCAGCACCGCCGGCTTCTTCTACGCGCTGCGCGACCTGCCCTTCGCGCAGGTCTTCCTCTTCATCGCCATCATGCCGATCCTCGCCGCCGTGCTGTCCGGCCTCGTGCTGCGCGAGCGGATCGGGCGGGGGATCTGGGCGGCGCTGGCGCTGGGGCTCGCCGGCATGATGTTCCTGTTCCCCGAGGGGCGGGCGGCGCTCTGCTGGGGCCATGCCTACGGTCTGGCGGCCAGCGTCGCCGGCTCGGCCTCCATCGTGCTGTCGCGGCGGATCTGCCGCAGCCACACGCATTCCATGGCGCAGGTCTTCTATGCGCAACTGGCCTGCTTCGCCACCGGGCTCGTCATCGCGCCCTTCGTCTGGCTGCCGATGGAGACGGGCGATCTGGGACTGCTGGCGCTCTACACCGCCTTCCTGATCGGCACGCGCTGGCTGATGGTCGTCATCCTGCGCATGCTGCCCGCCTATGCGGTGATGCAGATCACCAATGTGCAGTTCATCTGGATGGTCTTCGTCGGCCACAGCGTGTTCGGCGAGACGACCGGCGCGCATCTCTGGATGGGGGCGGCTCTGGTGATCGGCTCGGGCCTCTGGCTGGTGCGGGCGCAGCAGCGGGGATGAGCGGATGCCGGTCGGGGAGGATCGGCATGCGCCTGGGAGAGGCGCTTTCTCCGGTTTGGGTATCGGGACCTCAAGGCGTT
>JBDHSR010000381.1:0-3522 GCA_039808305.1 Gemmobacter sp.
AATGGCAAGGACAGGGAACAGAAACAGCAGACCGATCAGCATGGCTTGTCCTCCGATTTCCACCCCCGGGCAGCCTAAGGCGGCACATCCTAACAAAGCGTAAATATTCCTCCCTCATTTCTATCATAGCAGAATTTGCGGAATTCCGCCATCACAGCCCCGCGACAGTCGCGGAGCCGTCGTGAGGGGAGGAAGAAGAACAGCTGAAACGGGGACATAGGCGACAAAGCCACCGCCGCCCGGGCAAGCGGAGCCAGGGATATTTCACACGCGCCCACCCAGTTCCGGCGTCCATGCAGCGGCGGTCACAACAGGAAATCACCCGCCTTCAGGCTGTCGATCCCGGAAAAGCGGATCTCGAAATCCGCGCCGTGATCGCCGTTCACGTCGCCGCGCAGCAGCAGCCCGCCCGCCTCCGCAACCAGCCAGACCGCATGGGCGGCGGCGGATCCGGCGAGACGGAATGCCTGATCGCCCGTCCTGGCGGTATCGGCATCCATGCCCGACAGGTCGATCATGTCCCGGCCGATGCCGAAATCAAGGATGGTATCCGCCGCGCCGCGCCGGCTGTCGACCGGGCCGGCAAAGACGAAGCGGTCGGCGCCTGCGCCGCCGCGCAATAGATCGCGCCCGGCGCTGCCGGTCAGCCGATCGGCCCCCGCTCCGCCGGAGAGGCTGTCATCGCCCGCCCCACCCAGCAGCCTGTCGGCCCCGGCGCCGCCGTCCAGCGTGTCGGCCCCCGCCGCCCCGGAGAGCGTATTGGCCCTGCCGGTGCCGGTGATGCGGTTGGCGAGCGCATTGCCCGTGCCGGTGCCCGCCGCCCCGGTCAGTTCCAGATGTTCGAGGTTCCCGCCCAGAACCAGACCCACCGCGCTGCGCAGCGTGTCGATACCGCCATTCCTCGCCTCGATGATCGTATCCGCCCCGTCGGCGAGATAGAGATCCCGTCCGGCGCCGCCGATCATCGTGTCGGCCCCGGCTCCGCCCTCGAGCGTGTCATGGCCCGCCCCGCCCCGCAACAGGTCGTCGCCGGCGAGGCCGCGCAGCCGGTCATTGCCACCCTGCCCGTCCAGGCTGTCCCGCCCACCCGCGCCCTCCAGCAGATCAGCCTGCACCCCGCCCCGCAGCACGACCGGGGCGGGCGGCGCCTTGGCGGTGATCAACGTGCCCGCCGGCGTCTGGCGGACCACGAAATCATAGCCTGCATAGTCGCCCTTCAGGGTCAGTTCCGTATCGGCCACGCCATCGCGGTCGCTGTCGATCCGCAGGATGGCCGAACCTTGCAGCACGGCGAGATCGCCCTTCCCGAAGGCCGCGCCCCGGACCAGCACCTTGCCGCCACCGCCAAGTCCCAGCACGACATCGCCATCCAGCGCCGCAGCCGTGCCCGCGAGGCCGGGCGCCCCCTGCCCCAGCAGGACGAGCTCGCCCGCCCCGGTCATCGCCAGCAGGCCCTCCGTCCCGGTGCCGAGGCGCAGCGTCAGGTCGTCCAGCAGCGGATTCGACAGGTGGTCGTACCATTCCGTGTATTTCTCCTGCGGCAGTGTGTCGGAGAATACGGCGCCCAACGTCTTCTTGATCTCGTCGGCATAGGCATCATAGAGTACGGCCGCCCCGATGCCGACCGCCGCGCCCGCCAGGACCGGCACCCAGACCGGCGCCGAGGCCGCCCCGGCCAGACCGGCGATCAGCCCCGCCGCAAACCCCGCCGCGCCTTCGGCCAAGGCCACTGTGAACAGGGCCTTCCCGGCCTGCAAGCCGATCTCGGCGAACAGCTCCTGATTGGCATGATAGCTGGCCGCGATCTTCGCGTCGCGATCCGTCAGCGCATTCGCCTCCACCATCCTCCCGACATAGGCCTCGATGCTTGCCGTCGCCTCGATCGTACCTTCCGCAAGGCCCAGCAGGAGATTGAGCCGCCCGACATATTTCGTGGCCTGCGCGACATATTGCGCGTCCGGCTGCAACGCCAGGATGGTCTCGAGCCCCTCGAACAGCGTGCCGAACAGATCGCGTCCGGCGGCGAACCCGTCCTCCCAATAGGGTTCTTCCGACGGGCGCAGCGCCTTGTCCCAGAACTGCACCGCGATCCCGGCCCCGTCCATCCCGGCGATCCGCACCTCCTGCGCGCCGATGGCCGCCTTCACGGTCAGATGGGCGGTTCCCACCTTTTCCAGCACGGCATCCTCCAGCAACGCCACCGGCACGAAGGAGACCTCGGTCTCCCCGGCGCGAAGCGTGCCGGTCATCAGCGCCACCTCGCCATCGTCATCCGGCTGGTCCAGCACGACCGAGAATTCGACATCCTCGTCAATCGCCCGCGACAGGCGGAAGGTCAGCGGGCCGGCACTCTCGCCCTCGTAGAGGATCAGGGTCGAAGGGGCATCGACGACGGAAAGCCGCACCAGATTTATCACCTGCCGGAGCGTGGCGCGCGCGCCCCCGTCATCCACCGCCACCACGTCAACCGTCACGCTCTCCGGCGCGTTCCTGCCGACCTCGAGAATACGGATCCGCCCCTCGGCGTCGATCTCGCCGCGGACGCCGCGCACCGAGAAGCCGGCGGGCTCGAAGCTCACCGTCTCGCCGGGTCCGTCCCGCACGAAGGGCGCGAGATCGGCCACCACATCGGGGCTGCCCCCGCCGACATGGGTGATCGCCTCCAGCACCCCCACCGGGGCCGAGTTTATCTCGATCTCGCGCTCCAGCGCGAAGCTCTCGCTGCGCAGCGACCCTTCAATCCAGTCGCCCAGCTCGTTCTGGTAATGGAAGCCGGTCTTGCCCGGCACGATGGTGGTCACCGTCACATCGACGGTGACGATCCCGGTCTCGATCCCTTCTGGCAGGTCGTCGCGCAGGCCGGTGACGGTGACCACGATCCCGCTGGCCGTGAACTCGTAGTCGAAGGTGTAATCCTCGCCCAGCACCGCCACACCGCCGAAGGAGAGAGTGGCGCCGATGTCGAACAGCAGGTCGGGGTCGCCGCCATAGACATATCCGTCGACCGGGATACGGATGGTCTGCCCCTCGTTGATCCGGGCAAGCAAAGTCATGATCGGGAGCCCCGCGCTGAACCGGCCGCGGCGGCCATGGGTACCGCCGGGCCGTGCGGTGGCGATCCGGCCCCCCATGCGGGCAACGGTCCGGCGATGATGATACCGGAGACGGAAGGGACGCAAGCGTTTCCCGCGGCCCCCGGAGCGGAGAGCGCGGCCGGCCGGGCACGGGGGGCGATCCGCCCACCGAATGGCTGGCGGATCGCGCCGGGGCCCCCGCCCGCCGTTACTTGCGGTAGCCCGGCCCCTGCGCCCAGGTCCAGGCGTCGCCGATCATCTGCCGCAGGGTCGAGCGTTTCGGCTCCCAGCCCAGTTCCCGCGCCGCCCGGGCCGAGCCGGAGACCAGCGCCACCGCATCGCCCGCGCGCCGGCCGCCCTCGATGATCGGCACCTCGCGATTGGTGACGGCGCGGCTCGCCTCGATCACCTCGCGCACGGTGAAGCCGGTGCCGGTGCCGAGGTTGAA
>JBDHSR010000382.1:0-3509 GCA_039808305.1 Gemmobacter sp.
GCCCGCGAAGCTCCCCTCACTCCTGCACCGGGCGGGCCTCCGGCAGGGCGATGCGGGCGACCTGTTCGGCGATGGGGGCGACCGAGAGCGGGTGCAGCTCCGCCGTATGGTCCTCGGGGTTGCCGATCTCCTGCCATTCGCCGCCCTTGTAGATCTCCAGCGCGTCGAATTTCGCCTTGTAGCCCATCTTCCGGCTGCCCGGCACCCAGTAGCCGAGATAGACGTAAGGCAGCCCGGCCTCGCGCGCGATCTCGATATGGTCGAGGATCAGGAATGTGCCGAGGCTCGCATTGATCAGATCGGGGTCGTAGAAGCTGTAGACCATGCTCAGCCCGTCGTCGAACACGTCGGTCAGGCTCACCGCGGCCAGTTGCCGGGCGGGGCCGGCGGGACGGGTATATTCGATCACCCGCGAGCGGATCGGGGTCTCCTCGATCATCGCGGCGAATTCGAAGATGTCCATGTCGGCCATGCCGCCATCGGCGTGGCGATGGTCGAGATAGCGGCGGAACAGCGCGTATTGGTCCTCGGTCGCCCAGGGGCTGGTCGCGTTGCGGCGCAGATCGGCATTGCGGCGCAGGATCTTCTTCTGCGTGCGGTTGGGCCGGAAATCTGCCACCCGGATCCGCGCCGACAGGCAGGCCGAGCATTCCGCGCAGGACGGGCGGTAAAGCACGTTCTGGCTGCGCCGGAAGCCCTGTTTCGACAGCGCGTCGTTCAGCCGCTGCGCATGTTCGCCCTGCAACGCGGTGAACAGCTTCCGCTCCAGCCGCCCGTCGAGATAGGGGCAGGCTTGCGGGGCCGTCACATAGAATTGCGGCGCGATGGGCAGGGTGTGGCGCATGACCGGCTGCGGAAAGGACAGGAAAACGACCGGAGGTTAGCAAGCGGGGCGCCCGTCGCCAAGCGCCCAGTTGCGAAAATTTCATGTCCCCGTCACGCTGCCGCCTCAGCGCGGCCGGTTGATCGCCACCGTGCCGAGGATATGGTCGGTCAACCCCTGCGCCCGGGCCGAGCTGACCATCAGCACCACCGAGACCAGTTGCACCAGCAGCGTGCCGATCGACAGCGTATAGCCCAGCGTATGCAGGAAGGCGTGCGCGAGATCGAAGCGCGCGCCGTCGCGGGTCAGGAAAACCAGGTTCAGCAGCCGCATCCCCGGCGTGGCCGAACCGCCCGCCAGCGTCAGCACCCGATAGGTGAAGCTGACGAAGAGATAGAGCGCGGGCAGGAAGAAGATCGCGGTGAAGGCGGTGAAGGGCACGATCACCGCCGTGATCAGCGCGATCAGGATCGTGTCGACGATCCAGGCGAGGCCGCGCTTCATCGCCACGCCGGAATAGAACTCGGCATGGCGGTCGGGGTCGGGCAGGCGGTTCGGGTTGGTCAGATCGAACATCGGGGGCACCGGAATGAGGGGGCCTCGCGGCCCCCGTTGCGGATCAATAGCTGCCCGGCGCGGGCGCCTCGGCTTCCGGCGAGGCCGCCTTGCGGGCGCGCTCTTCCATGAAGCTGTCGAATTCCTGCTTGTCCTTGGCGCGGCGCAGCCGGTCGAGGAAGCTCTCGAACGCCTCCTGCTCGTCCTCCAGACGCTTCAGCATCTCGGTCTTGTAGGAATCGAAGGCGGTATTGCCGGAACTGCGATGGACGGCGCGGCGATGGCGGCAGAACATGGTCTGTCCTTTCTCGGATTTGCGGAACTTGCCGTTGAACAGGGCATAGGCGAGGATCGCGAGGCCCAGCGGCCAGACGGCGACGAAGCCCAGCACCATGGCGGCGATCCAGGCGCCCCGGCCGCGCTGGTCGAGCCAGTCTTCCGCGCGGCGGAGCCAGTGGAGCGGGCCGCCGGTCCGGGACGCGGAGGGGGCGGCATAGGGGGCGGTGTGCATGGCGGTCTCCCGGTTGATGTGAATGCTTTTCACATGAAGCGAGATGCGCATCCGCCGCCCCGGCTTCAAGAGGCGATGTGAAAGTTTTTCACATCCGCCCGCTCAATGCGGCACGCTGCCCGACATCAGGTTGATCACCGCCACCCCGGCGATGATGAGCCCGAGCCCGGTCAGCGCCCAGAGATCGAGGCTCTGGCGCAGGAACAGCACCGAGACGGCGGCGATCAGCACGATGCCCATGCCGCTCCAGATCGCGTAGACGATGCCGACCGGCAGCACCTTCACGGTGAGCGACAGGCAGTAGAAGGCCGCGCCGTAGCACAGCACGAGGGCGATGGTCGGCAGCGGCCGGGTGAATTGCCGGCTGGCGCCCAGCATCGAGGTGCCGATCACCTCCAGCACGATGGCGAAGCCGAGCAGGGCATAGGTGGCGGGCAGGGTCATGGCGCGGTCTCGCTGGTCATAGGGGGGCGGGTGCGGGCAAGCAGATGGGCGTGCAGCGCCCCGGCGCCGGGATCGCCGGGCACCGAATCGAAGATTTTCGCCATCCAGTAGCCATCCGCCGCCAGCCGCACCGCGACCAGCGCGGTGGTGCCGTCGGTCGCGGCATGGGCGGCGAGCCGCGCCCCGATCCAGTCGCGCCAGAGCCCGGCCAGCGCCGGATCGGCGAGATAGGCGAAGGAGGGCGCGGCCCAGGGGCTTTGCGGGCTCGCGGGATGGAAGATGCAATGCAGATAGGCGCGGGTGAAGCGGCCATGCCCGCCGGCGTCGCGCGCCAGCGCCGCCGCGAATTCGGCGTCGATCCGGGCGATGATCTCGGCCGCGATGGCGTCGATCAGCCCCTGGCGGCTGCCGAAATGGTGGAAGACCGCGCCCTTGGTCACCTCCGCCGCCTCGGCGACCGCCGGCAGCGACAGGGTGGAAAGCCCGTCGCGCAGCGCGACGGCGGCGCCCGCCTCCAGCAGGGCCTGCCGGGTCAGCTCCGGCGTCTTGGGGCGGCGATGGGCGTCGGACATGGCCTGGGGTTCCTGTTCGCCCCGAAAGATACCGCAAGGTATGTTTCCGTCAACCCCATTTCAACCTGACCCAAATACCCCCCGCCGGAGGCAGCGGGCCGGCGGCCCGCTTCCGCTCACATCGTGAACCGCTCCAACCGCGCGCCGGTGATCCGCAACAGCTCGCGCGGGTCGATGGGGAAGATGTGGCGCGGCGTTCCGGCGGCGCACCAGACCTGCGGGAAGTCGAGCAGCCGCGGGTCGAGGAATTCCGGGGAAGGGGCCAGATGGCCGACCGGGCTCACCCCGCCGATGGCGAAGCCGGTCACCGCGCGCACCCGGTCGGCCTCGGCGCGCGCCAAGGGCTCGCCGGCCAGCGCCGAGGCTTTCGCCGCGTCGATCCGGTTGCCGCCGGCGGTGAGGAAGAGGTAGAGCCCGCCGCTTTCCGCCCCGGCGAAGAGGATCGACTTCACGATCTGGTCCAGCGCGCAGCCGGCGGCGGCGGCGGCCTGTTCGGCGGTGCGGGTCTCGGCCGGCATCTCCACCGGCCGGGCGGCGACCCCGGCGGCTTCGAGGGCGCGGGTGACGCGGGCAAGGCTTTTCGACATTCGGCTGATCCTCCCGC
>JBDHSR010000383.1:0-3495 GCA_039808305.1 Gemmobacter sp.
ACCAGCGCCTTCACCGCCGCCCAGGTCTCGTCGAAGGTCTCGCGGCCGCGGGCATAGGTCTCGCGGTTGAAGTCGCGGTAATCGGCCTCGTAGATGCCGCGCACCTGCTCGCCGGCCTGGCCGATCAGCGCGGTGAAATCCTGCCGCTGCGGCGAGAGCGTGCGGCCCATCCAGCCCTGCATCAGCGCCGCGAGCTCGGCCTGCTGGCTGCTGTCGTAACGGGTAACGAGGGCGCGCACCGCGTCCCACTGGAAGCTGAGCTCAGGGCGGCCCAAGGCGCGCGCCGCCATGTTCTCGCCCTCCTCGATGGAGCGGAAGGTGGAATGCAGCATGTCGAAGAACCGCCCCGTCGAATCGAATTCCAGGAAGGAGGCGCCCATCGGCACCAGCAGGATGTCGGCGGCGGCGAGGCCGTTGATGGTGAGGTAGCCGAGCGCCGGCGGGGTATCGAGGAAGATCAGGTCGTATTGCTCCAGCACCCCGTCGGCGGCGAGGCTCTCGGTCAGCGCGTCCCAGAGCTTCCAGCCGCGCGACTGCATCCGCCAGACCGGGATCTGGAACTCGGCCCAGTAGAGGTTGAGCTGCGCCCCGATCAGGTCGATATTCGGCCAGTGGGTCTTCTGGATCAGCGCCTCGGCCTTGACGGACAGCGCCTCGGTCAGCGTCTCGTCGAGCGGGATCGGCGCGTCGCCCCGGTCGAGCCGGCGCTGGTTGTCGGCCCGCAGATGGCCGGCATAGTGACGGGCGAGCAGCGGGAAGACGGTCTGCCATTCATCCTCCACCCGGCCGCCGAAGATCGAGGTCATCGAGCCCTGGCTGTCGAGGTCGATCACCAGCACCCGGTAGCCGTCGAGCGCCGCCGACATCGCGAGATGGGCGCAGGTCGAGGTCTTGCCGACGCCGCCCTTGAAATTGGCGACGGCGAGCATCTTGGCCGGCAGATCCGCCGGGCGCCAGGCGGCATAGGGCTTCGCCCGGGAGCCCTCGGCGGCGAAGAAGGCGCGCAGTCGCAGCACCTCGTCCAGGGTGAACCATTTGGCGCCGCCCTCGGTCTCGGAAAGCCCCTGCGGCAGGTCGGGATTCTGCTTCAGCACGCGGCGGAAATGCGCCTGGGCGACCGGGATCAGATAACGGGTGATCTCCCAGGTCGAGAAGAGCCGCAGCTTGCGCTGGCCGGTGGCGTCGAGGCCACGGCTGGCTAGATCGTTGCGCCCGGTCTCGCAGGCGCGGGCGATCCGTCCGAAACTGTCGGTGGTGACCGGCTCGCCGAGCGCGGCCAGCGCCGCATCGGGGTCGATGCCGAAATAGGGGGGAAGGGGGGCTGCCGCCTCGGGTTTCATCTCTGCCTCATGTATCGTGTTTTCCTCAGTATACCGGAAAACATCGCACATGGAAGGAAAGACCTCTCATCCTCGGATTTTCTCAGCTGATTCTATGGCTTGGGCCGGGTGTTCCGCCGGGTTCCGGAGCGGAAACGGGGCTGTCCGCAGGACGATATGCGGTTTTTCCCTGTTAGGATGATGTTATCATTTCTTGTTACGGGCTGCGCGCCTTTTTCGGATTGTCTTGTTTTCATTGTGGAAATTCGACCGTTTCTGATCCTGGGCGACTCTGATCCGACGCTCGGGCGACTCTGATCCCCCGAAGGGGCGACTCTGATCCGCCATTCGCGGCGCTGGACGGGGGCTGTGGATAATTCTAGGCTGGGTGTCACTGAAACCCCGAAGCAAATCGGGGGCGGATAAACGAGGCAGTCATGGCGGAACGGGCAGCGGCGGGGGCATTCCCCCTCCGGAGGGCAGGCGCATCCCTGCCTGCGGCGATCGGGGATCTGTTCATTTGCGACGTCTTCGCGGCGAGCCCGAAGGACGATCTGGGCACGATGGAACATCCGATCTTCTCGCTCTCGACCAAGCCGGACCGGCGCATCCTGCGCTATGAGCATAACGGCACGCAGGTCGAGGTGGTGCCCTCGGTGAAGGGGCGCGCCACGATCCACGACAAGGACATCCTGATCTATTGCATCAGCCAGCTGGTGGCGGCGCTGAATGCGGGGCGCGAGATCGGCCGCACCTTGCAGCTCAAGGCGCATGACCTTCTGGTGGCGACGCGGCGCGATACCGGGGGCGACAGCTACCTGCGGCTGCGCGAGGCCTTCGAGCGGCTGGCCGGCACCCGCATCACCACCAATATCGCGACGGGCGGCGTGGAGGTGACCTCCGGCTTCGGCCTGATCGAAAGCTGGGAGATCCTGAGGAAGACCCGGGGCGGGCGGATGGTCTCGGTCATGGTGACGCTGTCGGACTGGCTGTTCCGCGCGGTGCTGGGCCGGTCGGTCCTGACGCTGAGCCGCGATTATTTCGGGCTGCGCAAACCGCTGGAGCGGCGGATCTACGAACTTGCCCGCAAGCATTGCGGCCGCCAGCCCGACTGGCGGGTCTCGGTCGCCACGCTGCACAAGAAAGCGGGATCGGCCGCGCCGGTGCGGGTGTTCCGCGCCGCGATCCGCAAGATGATCGAGGAGGCGCCGCTGCCCGATTACGCCATGGCCGAGGAGCCGGGCGACCTGATCCGCTTCACCCGCAGCGGCGTGGTCGAGGAGGAGGCGCCGCTTTTCGATGCGCCGCGCCTCGATCCCGACGCGCTGGAGGCGGCGCGGGCGCTGGCGCCGGGGGCGGATGTCTATGCGCTGGAGGCGGAATGGCGCGCCTTCTGGGCGGGCTCGGGCCGGCCCCGGCTCTCGGCGCCGGACCGCGCCTTCCTCGGCTGGGTGCGGGCGCGGATGGCGAAGGGTTGAGAAAGGGTTGACGGGGCAGCCGCCGCGTCAGGGCTTCCGCAAGCCTTGCCGCCGAAATTGGGCGCTCTGTCCGACAGGAGCCCCGTGCCGCGATGCCCGATACCTCGCCCAATCTCGACCTGCCCTATCTCTTGCCCTCGCAGGCGCAGAAACACGTCACCCATAACGAGGCGCTGGAGCGGCTCGACCTGCTGGCGCAGCTGATCGTGCAGGGCTTCGGCGCGGCGACACCGCCCGCCGCGCCGGCCGATGGCGTGGTCTGGGCGCTGGGGGCGGCGCCGGAGGGCGACTGGGCGGGGCAGGGCGGCAGGCTCGCCGCGCGGATCGGCGGGGCCTGGAGCTTCATCGACCCGCGCGAGGGCTGGCGGGCCTGGAGCCTCGCCGAGGCCGAGCTTCGGGTCTGGCGCGGCGCCGAATGGCGCAAGCTGCCGCTCGACGACCTGCCGGGGCTGGGGATCGGCACCGCGCATGACGCGACCAACCGGCTGGCGGTGGTGGCGCCCGCCACGCTCCTCAACCATGCCGGCGCCGGGCATCAGCTCAAGATCAACAAGGCGGCGCCGGCCGAGACCGCGACGCTCCTGTTCCAGAGCGACTGGTCGGGACGCGCCGAGATGGGGCTGGCGGGCACCGACCATTTCAGCGTGAAGGTCAGCGCCGATGGCGCCGCCTGGGCCGAGGCGCTGCGGATCAACCGC
>JBDHSR010000384.1:0-3492 GCA_039808305.1 Gemmobacter sp.
CACACGGAGGAATTTTCTCCTCCCGTGAGCCTCGCGGTTGGGGGGATCCGGGGCTGCCCGGCGGCGCGTGCCGCGCTTCGGTCCAGGCAGGACTCGCGCGGGGGAACTATCCCCCGGCGAGACTCGCGGTGGGGGAAGGGGGCTTTGCGGGCGCGCGAGCCCCGGCCCCTGTCACACCTCGATGATCACATAATCCTTCAGCGTGGTCTCCACGCATTCCCAGGTGCCCTCATAGCCTGGGCGGATGATCCAGCTGTCGCCGGCCTTCAGCGTGGTGGTCTTGCCTTCGGCATCGGTCAGGATCGACACGCCCTCGTGGATGTAAACGTATTCCCACTCGGCATAGGAGATCTTCCACTTGCCCGGCGTGGTCTGCCACATGCCGGAATAGATGCCGTCCTTCTCCTCGAGGCTCCAGGTGGTGTGGACGGGATCGCCCGCCAGCACCTTCTCGGGGTCGGGACGCTCGACCTCGGGGGTGACGCCGGTGCGGTCGACGCGTTGCAGCAGGGTCGGGGGCAGCAGGGTCATGGCTTGTCCTTTCAGTAGCCGGAACTGCCGCCATTCGCGCCGAGAGCCGCCGCGCGGTCAACCCCGATTTCCGACGGGTTTTCGCCGCGTTGCGGCAACAATGTTTCGCTGGCGCGGCGCCGGGGCGGGGGCTATACAGGGGGCGACGTCCGCTTGGGGGAGAGCAAGAGCGACATGAGCGCATCCAGTCCCGTCCGCCCGGTGCTTCCGGCCGACATCAAGGCCCGCAAGGGGGGCACCCCCATCGTCTGCCTGACCGCCTATACCACCCCGGTGGCGCGCCTCGTCGATGCCCATTGCGACATCGCGCTGGTCGGCGATTCCGTCGGCATGGTGCTGCACGGGATGCCCTCGACCCTCGGCGTCACGCTGGAGATGATGATCCTGCACGGCCGCGCCGTGGTGCGCGGCTGCCAGAAGGCGATGCCGGTGATCGACATGCCCTTCGGCTCCTACGAGGAAAGCCCGGCCCAGGCCTATCGCAACGCCGCGCGGCTGATGGCCGAGACCGGCGCGCCGGCGGTGAAGCTGGAGGGCGGGCGCCACATGGCCGAGACCATCGCCTTCCTCACCGCGCGCGGGGTGCCGGTGATGGCGCATGTCGGCCTCACGCCGCAGGCGGTCAACACGCTCGGCGGCTACAAGGTGGTCGGCCGCGACGAGGAGGCCGCCGGCGTCATCGCCGATGCCGAGGCGGTCGAGGCGGCGGGGGCCTTCTCGGTCGTGCTGGAGAAGGTGCCGGAGGGGCTGGCCGCGCGGATCACCCAGCGGCTCGCCATCCCGACCATCGGCATCGGCGCGGGGGTGCGCTGCGACGGGCAGGTGCTGGTGGTGGACGACATGCTGGGCCTCTTCACCGAGTTCCGGCCGAAATTCGTGAAACGCTATGGCGAGCTGGGCCGCGCCGCCGACGAGGCGATCGCCGCCTATGCCGCCGAGGTGCGCGGCCGCGCCTTCCCCGCGCCGGAGCACAGCTTCGCCGATGCGCTGCCCGCCAAGGGGGCCAAGGGCTGATGCAGATCCTCAGGACGGTGGCCGAGTTGCGCACCCGGGTGCGCGGATGGAAGGCGGATGGCCGGCAGGTGGGCGTGGTGCCGACGATGGGCGCGCTGCACGAGGGGCATCTGAGCCTGGTGCGCGCCGCCAAGCGCGGCTGCGACCGGGTGATCGTGACCATCTTCGTCAACCCGATGCAGTTCAACAGCCCCGAGGATCTGGCGAAATATCCCCGCACCGAAGACACCGACGCGGCGCTTCTCGCGGCCGAGGGGGTGGACCTGATCTTCGCGCCCGCGCCGGAAGAGGTCTATCCGCCGGGCTTCGCCACCCGTATCGGCGTCTCCGGCGTCAGCGAGCCGCTGGAGGGCGCGATGCGGCCCGGCCATTTCGAGGGCGTGGCGACGGTGGTGGCCAAGCTTTTCGGCATGACCCAGGCCGACCGCGCCTATTTCGGCCAGAAGGACTGGCAGCAATTGCAGGTCGTGCGCCGCATGGTGACCGATCTGAACATCGCGGTCGAGGTGGTGGGCTGCGAGACGGTGCGCGAGGCCGACGGGCTGGCGCTGTCCTCGCGCAATCTGCGGCTCGATCCGCTGGCGCGGGCGCAGGCGCCGGGGTTGCACCGCATCCTTCAGCGCGCCGCGCAGGCGCTGCGCGAGGGGGCGGAGGCCGGGGCCACGCTGGCGCGCGCGGTCGAGGATCTGGGGCAGGCCGGCTTCGAACAGGTGGAATATGTCGAGCTGCGCGACGCCACGACGCTCGATCCGCTGCTCCTGCCGGGCGAGCGGCCGGCCCGGCTGCTGGCGGCGGCCTGGATCGGCGGCGTGCGGCTGATCGACAATATCCCGGTCTGAGCGGCAGGGCCGGCCGGACCGAAGGGCGGGGCGACACCCTGCCGCGCTTGACTTCGCGCCCCGCGCGGTGAAGTCAGACCCCAAAGGAAGGACCGCCATGACCCAGAGCCGCCCCCAGAAGACCATCCTCCGCGCGCTTGCCGGCGAGGCGCAGCCGGTGCCGCCGGTCTGGATGATGCGGCAGGCCGGGCGCTACCTGCCGGAATATCGCGCGACGCGGGCGCAGGCGGGGGATTTCCTGAAGCTCTGCTACAACCCGGAACTGGCGGCCGAGGTCACCTTGCAGCCGATCCGCCGCTATGGCTTCGACGCCGCGATCCTGTTCGCCGACATCCTGCTGATCTGCCAGGCGCTCGGCGCGGATCTGTGGTTCGAGACGGGGGAGGGGCCGCGGCTTTCCACCATTACCGGCGCGGCGGATCTGGCGTCGCTGAAACCGGCCTCGGCGATCCATGACCGGCTGTCGCCGGTCTATGAGACGGTGCGGATCCTGTCGCGCGAGTTGCCGGCGGAGACCACGCTGATCGGTTTCGCCGGCGCGCCCTGGACGGTGGCGACCTATATGATCGCCGGGCGTGGCACGAAGGACCAGGGGCCGGCCCATGCGTTGAAGGCGGCGGACCGGGCACTGTTCCAGCGGCTGATCGACCTTATCACCGAGGCGACCATCGACTATCTCTCGGAACAGGTGAAGGCCGGGGCCGAGGTGGTGAAGCTGTTCGACAGTTGGGCGGGCAGCCTGAAGGGCGCGGATTTCACCGATTTCGCGGTGAAGCCGGTGGCCCGCATCATCGCGGAGCTGAGGGCGCGCCATCCGGGCCTGCCGGTCATCGCCTTCCCGCGCGAGGCGGGGCAGGGCTATATCGGCTTCGCCCGCGCCACGGGGGCCGATTGCGTGGCGCTGGACAATTCCGTCTCGCCCGAATGGGGGGCGGCGCATGTGCAGGTCGATGGCTGCGTGCAGGGGAACCTCGCGCCGGGCCATATGGTGACCGGCGGCGAGGCGCTGGTGACCGAGACCCGCCGCGTGGTCGAAGCCTTCCGCAACGGGCCGCATATCTTCAACCTCGGCCATGGCATCACGCCGGAGGCCGACCCGGAGAATGTG
>JBDHSR010000385.1:0-3480 GCA_039808305.1 Gemmobacter sp.
GAAGTCACAGACTGTTTCCCCATCCCCGGCTGGACAAGCGCAACCGGGCGTTTACCATTTCACGGCAGACTGGTGCGGCAAGCGAGACGGGGACAGCCGATGGCCGGAGCGGGAGGGCAGGGCGGATGAGGGTGCTGGGCCGCCTCTGGCGCTGGCTGCGCCGTGTGCCGGTGGCGGTGACCGATCCCGCCGATCCGCCGCCGAAGGGCGCGGTGCGCGGCCAGGTCGACCATATCGTCATCCTCGACGGCACGCTCGCCTCGCTGATCCCGTCGCGGCAGAGCAATGCGGGCCGCGCCTTCCTGCTGCTGAAGGAAACCGCGCCGGGCAACCGCCGCGCGATCTATTACGAGCCCGGCCTGCAATGGCGGAGCTGGCGCGACACGCTCGACGTGATGCAGGGCAAGGGGATCAACCGCCAGATCCGCCGCGCCTATGGCTGGCTGTCCAGCCATTACCGCGCCGGCGACCGCATCTTCCTGCTGGGCTATTCGCGCGGCGCCTATGCGGTGCGCAGCCTCGCCGGGGTGATCGACCGCGTCGGGCTTTTGCGTCACGACATGGCGACCGAGCGCAATGTGACGCTGGCCTATCGCCATTACGAACGCGCGCCGGATGGCGAGGTGGCGCGCGCCTTCGCCCGCGCCTGCTGCCACCCGGTCGCCCCGGTCGAGATGGTGGGGGTCTGGGACACGGTGAAGGCGCTCGGCCTGCGGCTGCCGCTCCTGTGGATGCTGACCGAGGCGCGGCACGCCTTCCACAACCACCAGCTCGGCCAGGCGGTGCGCCACGGCTTCCACGCGCTCGCCCTCGACGAGACGCGGCAGGTGTTCGAGCCGGTGCTCTGGCAATGCCCGCCGGGGGCGGAGGGCAATGTCGAACAGGTCTGGTTCCGCGGCGCGCATGGCGATGTCGGCGGCCAGATCGGCGATTTCGCGGCGGCGCGGCCGCTGGCGAACATCCCGCTGGTCTGGATGCTGGAGCGGACCGAGGCCTGCGGGCTGCGCCTGCCGCCCGGCTGGCGCGAGCGTTTCCCCTGCGACCCCGAGGCGCCGATGGTCGGCACCTGGCGCGGCTTCGGCGCGGCCTTCCTGTTCCGCCGCCGCCGGGTGGTGGGGCGGGATCGCTCCGAACGGCTGCACCCCTCGGCGCTGGCGGCCAGGACGCGGCATGGTTTCGCGGCGCGGCTGCGGCCGGAGCCCTGAGGAGGGGCCGGCCGAGTGCTGTCCGACGGCACTGTAGTTGTTCCGGGCGGGGAGAAGGGATCGCACCGGGAACGACCATCCCGCTGATGGCCCATCGCTGTGCCAAGCCCGCCAAGGCGAAGGCGGGGGAGCGCGGTTGGTCCGAGACGGGTTCACGCGGGGAATGGCGTCGTCGCCGCGCGTCCGGGCTGCAAGGGAATGGGCGGGGCGCCGCCTCTCGCCGCGCTCCGGCCCATATCGGCGCGCCCGGCCTCCGGCTCCGCTAGCCCATGATGATGCAGGTGGTGGAGCCGGTGGCATAGACCCTGCCATCCGCCAGCCCCCGGATCGTGCCATGCGCCACCGCCGTGCTGCGCCCGGCATGGTCGAGCAGGGCCTCGGCCTCGATCTCCATGCCCAGGGGCAGGGCGCGGGTGATGTTCACCTTGTATTCGAGCGTGGTATACCAGCGCCCCCGCGGCACGCCGGTCATCACCGCGCAGCCCAGCACAGTGTCGAGCACCGTGCCGTACCAGCCGCCATGCACCCCGCCGAACGGATTGGTGTGCTGGAAGCCGGGCGTCCCGCGCAGGGTGACGCGGCCTTCCTCGACCGAATGCAGCCGGTAGCCCATGATCCCGGCGATGGTCGGCTGCGGCAGTTCACCCGCCGCCATCCGCCGCATGAATTCGAGCCCCGACATGGAGAGCAGCGTCTCGCGGCTGGGGAGGTCTTCGGGGGTGCGGGCGATCGGTGGAATCTCGGTCATGGCGCAGTTCTGGCAAGCCGGCGGGCCGGAGTCGAGAGGGTTTGCGCGGAGGCGAAGAGGGGCCGGAAGCCGCATCCCGGCCGGATCCCGGCCCTCGCGCGCCGGTCACGGCCTGTCGCGCGACCGCCGGCGGGCGGGATCAGCGTAATTGCGCCACGGCCCAGATCAGCGCGATCAGGATCGGTTGATGGATGAGATAGATCGCCAGGCTGTGCCGCCCCGGCCAGTCCAGCCGGTGCCAGGGCGCGGGCGGGCGCATCCGCGCGAGGCGCGGCAGCAGCGGCGCGGCCAGCCGGGCGAGGCCCATGCCGATCAGGAAGGGGCCGAACCACGGCACCAGCGGCTCGAAATCCACGGTGAGGGTGGGGGCGGTGTTCAGGCCGAGAAAGCGCAGCGCCGGGTGGTTCCAGCCAAGCAGCGGCGGCAGCCACCAGGCGGCGGCGATCACCGCCGCGCCGAGGGCCAGATTCACCAGCGCCGGCAGGCGCAGGAACAGCAGTCCCAGCAGGCTCGCCAGCGCGATGCTGTGCAGGATGCCGAAGAACACATACCAGTCGGGCATGGCGATCCGCGTCGCCAGCGTCACCAGCGCCGCCGCCGCCGCGACCCGGATCCAGCGCCGCCAGAACGCCCGCCAGCGGATCGCCGGCCCATGCGCGAGCCACAGCCCGACCCCGGCGAGGAACAGGAAGCTGCCGGCCACGATCCGCGCGTGGTAGTAGAACACCCCCTGCACCGAGGTGCCGGGCGGCAGGAAGCCGAACATCTGGAGGTCGAACACCAGATGGAACGCGGCCATCCCCAACAAAGCGAGGCCGCGCGCCGCGTCGATCAGCCAGATGCGCCGGTGTTCCATGCCCCCGCTTCTCGCCCGGCGGCGCGCGCCGCGCAAGGCCGAAGCGAAAGGGGGCGGCGCCTCGCGGCACCGCCCTCCCGTCATTCCATCAGTTGCGGTCCTTCGTCGCGTCGCCTGCCGGAACCCCGGCGGCGCCCCACGGCCCCGCCGCCATCGCCTCAGCGGTGGCGCACATCCACATAGTCGCGCATCACCGCGCCGGTATAGAGCTGGCGCGGCCGGCCGATCTTCTGGGTGGGATCGCCGATCATCTCTTTCCACTGCGAGATCCAGCCCACCGTGCGGCTCAGCGCGAAGATCGGGGTGAACATCGAGGTCGGGAAGCCCATCGCGTCGAGGATGATGCCCGAATAGAAATCGACATTCGGATAGAGCTTCTTCGAGACGAAATAATCGTCCTCCAGCGCGATGCGCTCCAGCTCCTTGGCGACTTGCAGGGTCGGGTTGTTCTCGATGCCGAGCAGCCCCAGCACCTCGTCCGCCGATTCCTTCATCACCTTGGCGCGCGGGTCGAAGTTCTTGTAGACGCGGTGGCCGAAGCCCATCAGGCGGAACGGGTCGTCCTTGTCCTTGGCGCGGCGGATATATTCCGGGATGCGCTCGACGCTGCCGATCTCGCGCAGCATCTCGAGGCAGGCCTGGTTGGCGCCGCCATGCGCCGGGCCCCAGAG
>JBDHSR010000386.1:0-3464 GCA_039808305.1 Gemmobacter sp.
GATCTACATCCGCGCTCTTCCGCGCATGGGGAAGGCCCACGAGGCGCAGGTCCCTGCTACCTGAACGGCAGGAATGTCCGCAAAGTGGACACCACGTTCCGCCAGAACAAGCTGGTCCGAAACCGCCTTCGCCGTGCCCACAGAGCGCCCCCTACCCGCCCGCCGCCAAGGGCGCGCGCAGCCAGTCCGCATCATATCCCACCCGGTCGCAATCCGCGAAGCGGGCGAGGCGGTGGAGTTCCGCTTCCAGCCGGGCCCGCCGGCCCGCGCCCATCGTCACCCCGGCCTCGGGCCAGAAGGCGCGGACCTGCAGGATGCCTCGGTCGCGTTGCGCCTTCGCGTCCAGCCGGCCGGCCAGACGCGCGCCTTCCAGCACCGGGAAGACGTAATAGCCGAAGCGCCGCTGCGGCTCGGGCACGAAGACCTCGATCCGGTAGGAGAAGCCGAACAGCCGCTCGGCCCGCTTGCGGTCGCGCAGCGCCGGGTCGAAGGGCGAGAGGATGCGCAGCCGGGCGGGCGGTTCGGGCGGGGTTTCCTCCAGCGTCGCGGGGCGGATCAGGTGGCGGCGCAGGCTGCCATCGGCGGCTTCCACCTGCGCCTCGATCACCTCGCCCCGCCGCAGCGCCTCGGTGGCCCAGAGCTTCGCGGCCTCGGGCGTCACCGCGCCCCAATAGGCGGCGAGCTCGCCCGGCGTCGCGAATCCCAGCCGGTCGAGCGCCGCGGAACAGGCCCAGTCGACCGCCGCCTCCGGCGCCATTTCGGCGCGGCGCCAGGTCTCGGGGATCACCCGCTCCGTCAGGTCGTAGATCTTGCGGAACCCCTCGCGCCGGGCGACCGACAGCTCACCCACCCGCCAGAGATATTCCAGCGCCACCTTGGAGGGATGCCAGTCCCACCAGCCGCCCTTGCCGCGCGCCTCGCCCTCGCCGACCTCGGCGGAGCTGACCGGGCCGTGATCGGCGACGCGGGCCAGCACCTCGTCGAATTTCTCGTGGAAGCCGGGGCGCTGCCAGCCGGTCCAGCGTTGCACCAGCCGGTCGCGATCCGCCGCGAAACGGTGGCGCCATTGCGGGAACAGCTCCACCGGCAGGATCGAGGCGTCATGCGTCCAGTGCTCGAACATCAGCCGGTCCCGCTCCAGCAGCCGGGCCAGCGCCTCGGGGCGGTAGGACGGACGGCGCGACCACAGGATCATGTGATGCGCCCGCGCGACGGTGTTGATGCTGTCCACCTGCACGAAACCGATGCGGCGGATCAGATCGGCCAGCGCCGCGCCGGAGGCCGGGCCCAGGGGCGGCTCCGCCAGCGCGTGACGGTCGAGGAAGATGCGGCGGGCCAGCGGGTTGGGCAGGACGGGCAGGGTCATGGCCCCGGATTAGCACGCCCCCGCGACGGAACCGACGGTTTTTTCGCCACGCCGTTATCGCCGCGCCGCTATTCGTTGGCGCCGGGGGTTGCAGTCGCCTTACCTGCGGTTGAACATGGCCCTGAGACCAGAAACGGAGACGGATATGTGCTGGGCCTGCCTGCAACCGGAACATTACAGCAGCCTTGACGGCTCTTTCGCCGATCCGGCGGCGGCGATCCGCTATGTCAGCACCTATCGCGCCCTGCTGGCCTATCGCGACGGCCGCGACACCGCGCGCTGGAACAACGAGATGGCGCCGGGCACGCCGGTGATCGTGACCTACAGCTTCACCGAGACCGCCGACCTGCCCGATCCCGACGACAGCTATTACGACATTTCCGGCTATCGCAGCTTCACCGCCGAGCAGCGCGCCGATTTCCGCGCCGCCGCCCAGGTGTTGCAGGAGACGGCGGGTGTCATTCTGGTCGAGAAGACCGGCGAGGCGATGATCAGCGTCCTGAACGCCGATGGGTCGGATTGGGCGGGCTGGGCGCATTACCCCTCCAGCACCGGCGACTATACCTTCGCCGGGCATCTGGTGATGAGCTATCGCGCCGGCACCAGCTACGCCCCCGGCACCTATGCCTTCGAGACGATCCTGCACGAGCTGGGTCACGCGATGGGGCTGAAACATCCGTTCGAAGGCGGCATCCGCCTCCTGGATTCGCTGGACGTGAAATCGCGGACGCTGATGTCCTACGACTATGACGGGCGGAATTTCAGCATCTATTCGCCGCTCGACGTGCTGGCGCTGCGGCATCTCTACGGTGGCCCGGCGGATACCGAAGGCTGGTCCTGGCACTACCGCAAGGAGGTGCTGGTGGTGAAGGGCGGCGGGAAGGCCGATGTCATTCTGGGCGTGATGGGCGGAAACGATCTGGACGGGCGCGGCGGCGCCGACCGGCTGGTCGGGCGCGAGGCGGCCGATACCCTGCGCGGCGGCGATGGCGACGACCGGCTGGCCGGGCGCGGCGGCGCCGATATGCTGCTGGGCGGCCGGGGAAACGACACGCTGCACGGCAATCTGGACCGCGACCCCTCCTATGACTGGGCCGCCGACCGGCTGAAGGGGGGCGCGGGCAACGACGCGCTGTTCGGCCAGTCCGGCGACGACAGCCTGTCCGGCGACAACGGCCATGATCTTCTGAACGGACAGGACGGACAGGACCGGCTGCTGGGCGGCAATGGAGCCGACACGCTCCAGGGCGGATATGGTCAGGACACCCTGCTGGGCGGCGGCGGCAACGACCTTCTGGTCGGCGATGTGACGGGCTTCGATCATGATCTGGACCTGCTGGAGGGCGGCGCGGGCAACGACACGCTGCGCAGCTGGATCGGCGACGATACCCTGCGCGGCGGCGGCGGCGACGACCGGATCGAGGTGCGGGGCGGCCGGGCCACGGCGGAGGGCAATGGCGGCGCGGATGTCTTCGTGATCCGCGGCACCGGATCGGCCACGCTCCGCGGCGGCGGTGGCGATGACAGCTTCTTGCTGCACGGCGCCCAGCATATGCTGCGGATCGACACGCGGCAGGATCGCGGCATCGACCGCATCCACGGCTTCGACCTCGACACGGATTCCCTCACCCTGACCGGGCCGGGCAAGGTCAGCTTCCATGCCTATGGCGGCGGCAAGCTGAAGCTGATCGCCGGCGCGGCCGAACTGCGCTTCGCCGATGTGAGCTATGCCGATCGGGAGGATCTGCTGATCTATAGCTGAGAGCGCCCGCCGCCGGGGCCTAGAGCCCCGCCTCGGCGGCGATCTCGGCCCGGCTCTTGCGCTGGCGCTCGGTCGCGGATTTGAGCTGGCCGCAGGCCGCCATGATGTCCTCGCCGCGCGGGGTGCGGATCGGACTGGCGTAACCCGCCTTGTAGACGATGTCGGCGAAGGCCTCGATCCGCTCCCAGTCCGACCGTTCATAGGGCGCGCCGGGCCATTCGTTGAACGGGATCAGGTTGATCTTGGCCGGAATGCCCGCGATCAGCTTCACCAGCCGCCGCGCATCGGCGTCGCTGTCGTTCACGCCCTTCAGCATGACATATTCGAAGGTGATCC
>JBDHSR010000387.1:0-3456 GCA_039808305.1 Gemmobacter sp.
TATTTGTAGAGCGTCAGGATCAGCGCCCCCGCTTCGAGCCGGGCGGATTTCACCCCCTCGGGCAGCACGATCTCGCGCCACAGGCTGTAACCTTCGCCTTCGGCGCGCAGCAGCATCTGCTTCAGCGTGGCGGCATTGCCGCCGTCGCCGGTGGCGAAGGCGCCCTGCGCCAGCAGGTCGGCGTCGCCGTCGCCATCCAGATCGCCCTGCCAGCCGGTGCTGTGCTCCGGCGCGCCGGCCTCCGACAGCAGGGCGAGGGCGGCGGCGGGCAGCGGCTCGACCGGGCTCAGTTCCTGCGCGGGCGCGGGCAGCGGCAGCAGGGCGAGGGCGGCGAGGGCAAGGCGCATGGCGGCTCCGGTTCGGGGTCAGACCGCGCCGCGCAGCCGGGCGCGCAACGCGGGTTCCAGATCGTCCAACTGCCGCCGGCCGGCTTCGGTTCCGAAATGCTGCACCTGGCTCAGGCCGGGGAAGCGGGCCTGCACCTCGGCCGAAAGCTCGGCCGGCAGGCGGCGCAGCACCGCCTCGGTCACCATCAGGCTTTCGGCCGGGATGCCCTCGGCATAGACGATCTCGTGCCGGTCGAAGACCAGGCTGAAATAGTCGACGAAGCCGCCCTCGCGCAGGAAGACCGTGTCGCCGTTCACCATGTGCCGCGCCTGCACCAGCAGTTCCGAGGTCGGCAGGCCGGCGATGCGCTGGCGCTGATAAAGGAACATGCGGTGATGCTGGCTGACGATCAGATCGCCGGCATTGCCCATGGTGCCGGCGGTGATCACCACCGGCGCGAAGGCGCCCACGCCGCGCAGCGTGGCATGGCCGACCCAGCGCACCGCCTGCGGGCCGTGGTCGCGCGTCAGCACCCGGTCGCCCGGCGCCAGCGCCTCGATGGCGCGCTGGCTGCCATCGGCCATGGTGATCATCGTGCCGCGCGCGAAGCTGACGCAGAGCAGGTCGGAAAGCGGCGCCTCCTGCGGCGCCTCGTCCACCTTGACCAGCGTATAGCCGGCGCCGGCGGCCATCGGCGAGAGCGGCAGCGCGAAAAGCGCCCCGTCCCCGGTGGCGATGAGCAGAAGCTCCACCCGGTTGCCGTCGTCGCCCATCAGCGTGTAGCGCCCGCCGAGCGCCAGGCCCTCGCCGGGACGGCCGATCCGCGATCCCGCCGCCACCTGCTGCCGGCCCGCCGCGAGCGAGACGACCAGCCGCAGCGGCTCCGCCTCGGGATCGAGCTCGTAGACGTCGCCGGGGCAGACCTCTTCCGGCCCGGCCAGCGCATCGCCGAGGTTCACGCCATGCGCGACATAGATGGCATCGGCCGGGAACACCATGCAGGCATGGCCGGGAAGCGGGGCGGGGGCGTCGTCGGGCATGGGCTCGGCTCCGTCTGGTTGTCGCGGGGGCCGCCTTGCGGCGGCAGGGCCGCCTGCGGCCCGGTTCTGGCACAGAACATATCAGAATTGCAGCAGAAATCTGGCCGTTCCGCGCCCTCTTTCCGATGGCGGGCGCGATTGCTAGGGTTCGGGCGCAACACGGGACGGAGGAACGGGCGATGGATCTGGGCATTCGCGGCAAGAGGGCGCTGGTCTGCGCCGCCTCGAAGGGGCTGGGGCGCGGCTGCGCCGAGGCGCTGGCCGGGGCCGGGGTGGAGCTGGTGCTGAACGCGCGGGGCGGCGAGGCGCTGGAGGCGACGGCGCAGGCCATCCGCGCGGCGTCCGGCGTGCCGGTCCTCACCGTCGCGGCCGACATCACCAGCGAGGCGGGCCGCGCCGCGGTGCTGGAGGCCGCGGGCATGGTGGACATCCTCGTCACCAATGCGGGCGGTCCGCCGCCGGGCCTGTGGAGCGACTGGGACCGCGAGGATTTCATCCGCGCGCTCGACGCCAACATGCTGACCCCCATCGCGCTGATGAAGGCGCTGCTGCCCGGCATGATCGGGCGCGGCTGGGGGCGGGTCGTCAACATCACCTCGCAATCGGTGAAGGCGCCGATCCCGCAGCTCGGCCTGTCGAACGCGGCGCGCACCGGGCTGACCGGCTATGTCGCCGGAACCTCGCGGCAGGTGGCGCCCTTCGGCGTCACCATCAACAACCTGCTGCCCGGCATCCATGACACCGACCGGGCGCTCGCCCTCGATTCGGGGGTGGTGAAGGCGCAGGGCATCGACATGGAGACGGCGCGGGCGCAGCGCATGGCCGCGATCCCGGCCCGCCGCTACGGCACCATCGCCGAATTCGGCGCGATGTGCGCCTTCCTCGCCTCGCAGCATGCGGGCTTCATCGTCGGGCAGAACATCCTGCTCGACGGCGGCGCGACCAACGCCACGCTCTGAGTTGTGCGGGCGTGGCGGGGCTGCTAGGCAGGCCCGGCCATCCGCCCGGACCATGCCCGTGTCGCAGACGCCCCGCCTCCAGACGCTGAACCTGACCCGCCGCTTCGGTGCGCGGGCGGTGGTGGACGATGTCTCGCTCGACATCGCGCCGGGGCAGGTGACCTGCCTGCTCGGCCCCTCGGGCTGCGGCAAGTCGACCACGTTGCGCATGATCGCGGGGGTCGACATGCCGGATGCCGGGCGCATCCTGATCGACGGGGCCGAGGTCTGCGGCCCGGGGCGCATCCTGCCGCCCGAGGCGCGCGGCGTCGGGCTGATGTTCCAGGATTTCGCGCTGTTCCCGCATCTGACCGTGGCGCAGAACGTGGCCTTCGGGCTGCCGGGCGACCGGGCCGCGAAGATGAAGAGGGTCGGGGAACTGCTTGAAAGGGTGAACCTTTCCGGCTTCGACGCCAAGCATCCGCACGAGCTTTCGGGCGGCGAGCAGCAGCGGGTCGCGCTGGCCCGCGCGCTGGCGCCGCGCCCGCGCGTCATGCTGATGGACGAGCCGTTCTCCGGCCTCGACAACCGGCTGCGCGACGGGATCCGCGACACCACGCTCGACCTGCTGAAGGCCGAGGGGACGGCGGTGCTGCTGGTCACCCACGAACCCGACGAGGCGCTGCGCATGGCCGACGAGATCGCGCTGATGCGCGGCGGGCGGATCGTGCAGCGCGGCTCGCCCTACAATGTCTACAACAGCCCGGCGGACCGGGCGGCGGCGGCATTCTTCAGCGACATCAACGTGATTCGCGGCGTTTCCCATGGCGCGTTGACCCAGACGCCGTTCGGCGCCTTCCTCACCCCCGGCCATGCCGACGGCGCCGGGGTGGAGATCGTGATCCGGCCGCAGCACCTGAGGATCGACTTCGACCGGGGCGGGCGCGGCCCGAACCCCACGCCGCAGGACGGCACGCCGGCGCGCGGCACCGTCCTGCGCGCGCGCTTCCTGGGCCGCGAGAGCCTTGTGGAATTCTCCATGGATTTCGGGGAGATGCGGCTCAATGCTGCGGTGCCGGGCGTGTTCCTGCCCAAGCCCGGCACGGTGCTGTGGCTGATGATCCGGCGGGACCGCTGCTTCGTGTTTCCGG
>JBDHSR010000388.1:0-3434 GCA_039808305.1 Gemmobacter sp.
CCGAGGCTGTCGCGCAGCGCGCGGTCATAGGCGATCGCGCGCTGGCCGAGATCGTGATAGACCTCGCGCCCGGCCTCGGTCAGCGACAGGATCTCGGCCCGCCGGTCCTGCTCGCTCGGCTTGCGCAGCAGATGGCCCTCGGCCTCCAGCGCCGCCACGGCGCGGCTGACCTTGGTCTTCTCGATATGCGACAGCGCGCAGATGTCGCGCGCGGTCATCGCGCCGAACTTGCCCAGATTGGCCATGACGCGCCATTGCGTGCGGGTCATGCCGTATCGGTCGCGATAGATGGCGTGGAAGGACTTGCTGGTCGCCTCCGCCGCCTGGTTGAGCATATAGGGCAGGAAGCTGCCGAGATCGAAATCCCCGGTCTCCGGCATTCCCCCGCTCCGTTCCGCCACGTTCCGCGCCTTTCCTGCCATGGCCGGAGCCTCCTGTCACGCCGCCGAAATCATGCGGCCGGTTTCACCCGGTCGGGATGCGCCCGCGCGAAGGCGGGGAGCGTCGCCAGATGCGCGGCGATGGCGGCGATGCGCGGGAAGGGGGCGAGGTCCACCCCCCAGCGTTCGGCATTGTAGACCTGCGGCACCAGACAGATGTCGGCCATGGTCACGCCGGCGCCATGGCAGAACCGCCCGGCGGGGGCCTGCGCCAGCATCCCCTCCAGCCCTTCCAGCCCGAGGGGGATGAAATGGCGCATCCAGCCCTCCATCGTGCCGCCGAGGCTGGCCGCGTGTTTCGCCACCCGCAGGTTGCAGACCGGATGGATCTCCATCGCCACGGCATAGGACAGCGCCCGCACCCGCGCCCGGCCCTCCGCGTCGGCGGGCAGGAAGCCCGCCCTCCGCGTCTCGTCGAGATATTCGAGGATGGCGAGCGATTGCGTCAGGACCAGCCCGTCGATCTCCAGCGTCGGCACCAGGCCCTGCGGATTGCGCGCGAGGTTCGCCGCCCCGCGATGATCGCCCGCCAGCAGGTCGACCGCGTGCCGGGTGTGATCCAGCCCCAGCAGGTTCAGCGCGATGCGCAGCCGATAGGCCGCCGAGGACCGCCAATAGTCATGCAGCACGATGCCGGCCATCCTCCGCCCTTTCCTGAACCCCGGATTCAGGTTTAGCTTGACTTGGTTGCGAATGCAACTATTAATCCGACTCGACCGCCCCCGGCCGGGGCGAGAGGAGGAAGAGCCATGACATCGCATTCGCTTCCCGCCGGAATGATCCGCGCGGCCTCGATCAGCGGCCCGCATGAGGGCTACATGCCGGGCTTCGGCAATGATTTCGAGACCGAGGCGCTGCCCGGCGCGCTGCCGCAGGGCATGAACAGCCCGCAGAAATGCAATTACGGCCTTTATGGCGAACAGCTTTCCGGCACCGCCTTCACCGCGCCGAGCCATCAGAACGAGCGGACCTGGTGCTACCGCATCCGCCCCTCGGTCAAGCACACCCACCGCTTCCGCAAGATCGAGGTGCCGCACTGGAAATCGGCGCCCTGCATCGACCCGGAGATCGTGAGCCTCGGCCAATACCGCTGGGACCCGCTGGAGGTGCCGGCCGAGCCGCTGACCTGGATCACCGGGATGCGGACGATGACCACGGCGGGGGATGTGAACACCCAGACCGGCATGGCCTCGCATGTCTATCTCGTCACCGAGTCGATGAAGGACGAATATTTCTTCTCGGCCGATGGCGAATTGCTGGTGGTGCCGCAGGAGGGAAGGCTGCGCTTCTGCACCGAGCTCGGCGTGATCGACCTGGAGCCGAAGGAGATCGCCATCCTGCCGCGCGGCCTCGTCTACCGGGTGGAGGTGCTGGAGGGCCCGGCGCGCGGCTTCGTCTGCGAGAATTACGGCCAGAAGTTCCAGCTTCCGGGACGCGGCCCGATCGGGGCCAACTGCATGGCGAACCGGCGCGACTTCAAGACGCCGGTGGCGGCCTATGAGGACCGCGACGCGCCCTCGACCGTCACCGTGAAATGGTGCGGCCAGTTCCATGCCACGCAGATCGGGCACAGCCCGCTCGACGTGGTGGCCTGGCACGGCAATTACGCGCCCTGCAAATACGACCTGCGCACCTATTGCCCGGTCGGCGCCATCCTGTTCGACCACCCGGACCCGTCGATCTTCACCGTGCTGACCGCGCCCTCGGGGATCGAGGGCACGGCGAATATCGACTTCGTGCTGTTCCGCGAGCGCTGGATGGTGGCCGAGAACACCTTCCGTCCGCCATGGTATCACAAGAACGTCATGTCGGAGCTGATGGGCAATATCTACGGCGTCTACGACGCGAAGCCGCAGGGCTTCGTGCCGGGCGGCATGAGCCTGCACAACTGCATGTTGCCGCACGGGCCGGACCGCAACGCCTTCGAACACGCCTCGAACGAGCCGATGGTGCCGGTCTTCCAGGCCGAAACCATGAGCTTCATGTTCGAGACCCGCTTCCCGCAGCACCTGACCCCCTTCGCGGCGCAGGCCGGGCATATGCAGGAGGATTACATCGACTGCTGGGGCTCGCTGGAGAAGAAGTTCGACGGCACTCCCGGCGTCAAGTAAGCGGGAGCGGCGGACCGGGGGTTTCACACCCCCGGACCCCCGTGGGATATTTCCAGACAGAAAATGAGGAAAAGATGCCGCTGATCCGGTCCTGGGTGGAGAGTGCCAATGCGGAAGGCTGTCCGTTTCCGCTGAACAATCTGCCTTGCGGGGTGTTTTCCGTGGGGGCGGCGGAGCCGCGCTGCGGGGTCGCCATCGGGGAGATGATCCTCGATGTGGCGGGGCTGGAGGAGGCGGGGCTGCTGGAACTGGCGGGCGGGCCGCTTCTGGACGTGCCGTTCTGGAACGAGGTCATGGCGGCGGGGCCGGAGGTCTGGGCGGCGCTGCGGGCGCGGCTGGCGGAGCTGCTGGCCGAGGGTGCTACGGCGCGGGCGGCGGTGGAGCCCTGGCTGGTGCCGATGGCCGAGGCGGAGCTGCATCTGCCCTTCCTTGTCAGCGAATATACCGATTTCTATGCCGGGCGGCATCACGCCTTCAATGTGGGCACCATGTTCCGGGGGGCGGAGAACGCGCTGCCGCCGAACTGGCTGCATATCCCCATCGGCTATAACGGCCGGGCCTCGTCGGTGGTGGTGTCGGGGACCGAGGTGCGCCGGCCCTGGGGGCAGGTGAAGGGGCCGCAGGACGCGGCGCCGCGCTTCGCGCCCTCGGCCCGCTTCGACATCGAGCTGGAGATGGGGGCGGTGGTCGGCATGTCCTCCGACGGGCCGGTGACGGTGGCCGAGGCCGATGACATGATCTTCGGCTATGTGCTGCTGAACGACTGGTCGGCGCGCGACATCCAGGCCTGGGAATACCAGCCGCTCGGGCCGTTCCAGGCCAAGGCCACCGCCACCACGATCAGCCCCTGGGTCGTGATGAAGGCCGCGCTGGAGCCGTTCCG
>JBDHSR010000389.1:0-3409 GCA_039808305.1 Gemmobacter sp.
CGCGGCTCGCCCCGCCATTCGCGATAGGCGATGGTGATGGTGTCCTCGTCCATCATCGCGGCCTGGATGCGCGGCCAAGGGCAGGCGTAGATGCAGACCTGCTCGCGGAAGAAGCCGCCGAAGGTGAAGGTGGTCGCGGTCAGGATGGCGATGGTGGTATAGGCGACAGGATGGGCGTTGCCGGTCAGCAGGTCGCGCAGAAGCGTCGGCGCGTCGGTGAAGTAGAACACCCAGGCCCCGCCGGTGGCGAGGCCGATCAGCAGCCAGAGCGCCCATTTCACGATGCGCTTGCGGATCTTCTCGCCGTCCCATTTCTGCCGGTAGAGCCGCAGCCGGGCGTTGCGGTCGCCCTCCACCCAGCGCTCCACCAGGATCATCAGGTCGGTCCAGACCGTCTGCGGGCAGGCATAGCCGCACCAGACCCGGCCGGCGGCCGAGGTGAACAGGAACAGCCCCAGCCCCGCCATGATGAGCAGGCCCGCCACGAAATAGAATTCATGCGGCCAGATCTCGATCATGAAGAAGAAGAAGCGCCGGTTGGCGAGATCGAGCAGGACGGCCTGGTCGGGCAGTTCCGGCCCCCTGTCCCAGCGGATCCAGGGCGCGAGATAATAGGCCCCCAGCATGAAGGCCATCAGCCACCATTTCAGGCTGCGGAAATTTCCTTTCACTCGCTTGGGAAAGACCGGCTCGCGCGCGGCGTAAAGGGACGGCTCGACATCTTGGCTGGACACGGAAGGACTCCGACTGGCGTGCTGGCGGCAGATATGTGACCCAAAGGTCGGTCCTGCCTTGACCTGTATCAAAAATCACATCCAGAATATACCTAAGCCATGCGTCAAAGTGGCCGGAGCCGCCATCCGTCCCGGACATGGTGACGCAGGCGCCCGGACATGCCGGCACCCGCTGGGATGGATGGTGGAACGAGAAAGGCACCGCCGCCCCCAGGAAACGCGCGAACAGGATGGGGCGGCGGCGCCGATGTCCCAGCTTTCGACCCGGACAGCCTTATCCTGCACGATTCTGCGGCGCGCTCCTTGACCTGCATCAAATCGGGCCCGACCGCACCCTGCGTCAGCCCGCCGCACCCGGTACCTGTCTGGCCCCCGCGCGGACTTCGCCGGCGCGGACCGCGCAAAGGAAAAGGCCCCGGAAAACCGGGGCCTTTCCGCTGTCCTCAGGTCACGACTCACTCGCCGCCGCCGAGACCATGCACATAGACCGCGACGGCGCGGATCTCGTCCTCGCTCAGGCGCAGGTTCCAGTTCGGCATCACCCCGAACCGCGCATTGGTGACGGATTCGGTCACCGCCGCCCGGTCGCCGCCATAGAGCCAGACCGCGTCGGTCAGGTTCGGCGCGCCCTGCGACCGGTCGCCCTTGCCGTCTTCCATGTGGCAGGCCGCGCAATTGTCGGCGAAGACCTGCGCCCCGGCGCTTGCCTTGGCCGCGTCATGGCCCTCCTGCCCGGAGATCTGGAGGACGTATTCCACCACATCGCCGATCTGCTCCTTCTCCAGCAGGCCGTCGGCGCCGAATTTCGGCATCTCCGAATAGCGGGCGTCGGGATCGTCGGTGTTGCGGATGCCATGGGTGACGGTGGTATGGATCGACTCCATGTCGCCGCCCCACAGCCAGTCGTCGTCCAGCAGGTTGGGATAGCCGACATTGCCGGCCGCCCCCGCGCCGTGGCACTGGGCGCACCACGTCTTGAACACCGCCGCCCCGGCGGAGCGGGCGAAGCCGTCCAGTTCGGGATCGGCGGCGATGGCGTTCAGGTCGGCGGCGACCAGCTTCGCCTTGACCGGCGCGTTGGCGTCGTCGAAGCGCTTGATCTCCTCGGCCACCGCGACACGGGTGTCCCCGGCCGATTCCCGCCCGGTGATGCCCTGGGTCGCCCCGGTGAGCAGCGGCCAGGCCGGGTAGTAGATCGTATAGCCGATCGACCAGATGATCGTCAGGTAGAAGGTCCAGAGCCACCAGCGCGGCATCGGATTGTCGAGTTCCTGGATGCCGTCCCATTCATGGCCGGTGGTGGGAACCTCGCCGGCCTTCTTCACTTGCTTGGCGCACATGTCTCACGCCTCCTTGGTATTGCGGCTGCCGGCCTCCGCCCCGGCCGGCGCGGGGCGCCGGTCGTTGCGGAAGATCGAGTTTGCGGCGTCGTCATGCAGGGGGCGGCTGCCCGGCCGGAAGGCATAGAGCACCACGCCCAGGAACAGCGCCGTCATCAGGATCAGCATCCAGCTGTCGGCGAAGTGGCGCAGGAAGGAATAGAGTTCCATGATCCCCCCTCAGCGGTTCGGATCGGGCTGGAAGGTCGAGAAGTCGACCATCGTGCCCAGAACCTGAAGGTAAGCCACCAGCGCATCCATCTCGGTCAGTTCGGACTGGCCGTCGAAGTTGCGCCACTGCGCCTTGGGATAGCGCGCCTGCACGGCCTCGCCATCGGCGTTCGGATCGGCCTGCGCCGCGAAATCGGCCTCGGCATTCTCCATCATCTCGTCGGTATAGGGCACACCGAGGATCTGGTTCGCGCGCATCGAGTCCTTGATGTAGCGGGCGTCGATGACGTTGCCCATCAGATACTCGTATTTCGGCATGATCGATTCCGGCACCACGGATTGCGGATTCATCAGGTGATCCACATGCCATTCGTCGGAATAGCGCCCGCCCACCCGGGCCAGATCCGGCCCGGTGCGCTTGGAGCCCCACTGGAACGGCCGGTCATACATCGACTCGGCCGCCAGCGAGTAATGGCCGTAGCGCTCCACCTCGTCGCGCATCGGGCGGATCATCTGGCTATGGCAGACATAGCAGCCCTCGCGGACATAGATCTCGCGCCCGGCCAGTTCGAGCGGGCTGTAGGGGCGGACCCCTTCGACCTTCTCGATGGTGTTCTCCAGGTAGAACAGCGGCACGATCTGCACCAGACCGCCGATGGTCACCACCAGGAAGGACAGGACCAAGAGCAGCGTGGCATGGGTTTCGATTGCCTTGTGTTTGTCGAGGAAAGCCATTCTTCCACCCTCCTCATTCAGCCGGGACGGCCGCGGGGACGGGGGCCTTGGCAGGCACCGCGCGCACGGTCATCCACAGGTTGTAGCACATGATGACGGCCCCGCTGAGGAACATCAGCCCGCCGACGCCCCGCACCACGTTCATCGGGAACTTCGCGGCCACCGCATCGGCGAAGGCGTTCACGAGGAAGCCGTTCGCATCGACCTCGCGCCACATCAGGCCCTCCATGATGCCGGAGACCCACATCGAGGCGGCGTAGAGCACGATGCCGATGGTGGCCAGCCAGAAGTGCCAGGAGACGAGGCTGAGGCTGTAGAGCCGCTCGCGGTTCCACAGGCGCGGCGTCAGGAAGTAGAGCGCGCCGAAGGTGATCATGCCGTTCCAGCCCA
>JBDHSR010000390.1:0-3408 GCA_039808305.1 Gemmobacter sp.
GGCAGGCACAGCAACTCGAGGCCCAGCCGGGGTGCGAGGGGTGCGGGGGCGACGATGGGAGCTTCGGGCCAAGGCGTGCCGGGGCCGCAGAGCAGCGGGAAATGGTCGCGCGCCAGCACCCGCTCAACCGCCCATGCGCGATGCAGACGGGCGTGCGGTGCGGGGGCGGCCATCCGCAGGGCGTAGAAGGTCAGGGTGGCGCTGTCTCCGGCACGCCTCCTCGGGTGTAGCGCAGCCAGCCCTGCCAGCGCCGCGTCATAATGGGCGCGCAGCGCAAGGCGCGCCGCGATCCCGGCGGCCAGGTCGGGCAGCAGCGCCAGTTCCATCGCCGTCTGCGGCTCGGACAGCTTGCCGTTGATGCCCACTGGACGCCCCCCCTCCAGCCCGAAGTTGCGCCGCAGCCGCAGCCGGGTGGCTGTCTCCGCGCCGGCCACCACGAAGCTACCCTCGCCGGTATGCAGCACCTTGGTTGCGTGCAGCGGGAAGGCGGGGGCGTTGCCGAAAGCCGCGACCCGCTGCCCGTCCAGCAGCGTGAGGCCGAAGGCATGGGCCGCGTCATAGGCCAGCCACAGCCCATGCCGGCGTGCAACATCGGCGAGTCCGGCGACATGGCGGGGCACGCCGAGGGAATGCACCGGCAGGATGGCGGCTGGTCGGGGCGTGATCACTGCCTTGACCGCGCGAGGGCAGAGCGTCGGTGTTTCCGTCTCCGCATCGGCAAAGACCGGGCGAAAGCCGCACCATGCGATGATCTGCGCGGTGGCGGCGAAGCGGAGCGGGGAGGTGATGCCCTCCGCCCTCTCGGTCAACCCGCCCAGCCGGAGGGCCAGCATCGGGGTCATTGTGCCCGAGGATGCCCGCACGAGGCTTTGGCCGGCACCGCGGTTCTCACGCGGCAGAGCCTGCTCCAGCCGATAATGCGACGCCCCGCCGTTCGAGAACCAGCCCGCCCCGATCGCCTCGGCCATCGGCGCGGCAAGCCGGCCGCGGTCGGGCAGCATAGGGGCGCCGACGGTCGCGATATCGGTTTCCCGTCTCCTTTCAGACATCCAGCTCTCCGGCCAGCAGGGCCTCGCGCAGGTCGCGATTGTTGCCATAACGCTTTCGGTGGCGGGGGTGGAGGTTCTGGCCGCTTCCCACCACCGGCAGGATCCGGTGTCCCGTCTCCATGCAAACCACGCCCAGCATCCGCTCCACCGCATGGGCCAGCGTGCCATCCACCTGCCCGGCCTCGGGTGGGAAATGCTCCGGCCGCAGCTTCAGATCCAGCAGCGGCCGGATCGCGGCGACCCGCCCCCAGAACATCGAACCCACCGGGAAATTCAGCCGGTCGTTTTCCGGCAGCGCGCCACGCAGGTTCATCCGGAACGCCAGTTCGCGGGCGATGTCGCGGTTCGCCCCCCAGTGCGCCGCGGCGATCACGCCGCGGAACGTCACCGGCGTGACCAGCCCCAGCTCGGGGATCTGCCGGAACATCGACAGGATGCGGTTCACATCCTCGCGCGAGCCGAGCAGACAGTCGAGGATATGCGCGAGCCAGTCGTTCAGCCTGTCCGAATGGGGGGATTTCTTGCCATGCAGATGCAGCACGATCTCGTGCCGATCATAGGCGTCGCCGAAACCGTAGAGCTTCGGCCAGATGTCACGCCCGCGGTTCGGCAGGACCCGGATTTCGGCGCCTGGCAGGCTGGCCCGGATGCGGCCGGCCTTCGCTTCGGTATCGGTCGAGACATAGATGCGCATGGCGGTGTCGACGACCGACAGCCGTTCGCCGAACATGCCGGCCAGATCGTCATGGAACAGATGCAGGAATACCCCGACAGGCGGGTCGGAAGCCACGGCATCCCGTCGGGGCCACAGCATCGTATGCAGCTTGCGGGCTTCGCGGCAGTAGTCCTCTGGGTTATGCGGCCACAGGGGCTCGTTCGCCAGAATGCGCACCGACAGAGCATCGAACTGCCGTTGCGTGACCGGGAGGGGAAAGGGCGATTCCTCCTGCGCTGTCAGGGCTTCGACCAGTCTTCGGGCGCGGGCGGCGAGCGCATCGATCCGGTCGACCGCTTTGGGGGATAGCGGGGATGCCGCCAGCGCCTGCATCTCGCGCAGATCCGCCATCAGCGGATGGATCACCCCTTCGGCCGCAACGGGCGTCGGCGGCAGAAAATCGGTGCCGCCCGGTCGTTCCAATGCCGCTGCCAATGCGAGGATTTCCTTCGCGGCGGCGACCATCCCCTGTTCCTGCGTTGCCGCCGAAGCCGCCGGATCGTTGAGCTGGACGGGATGGGCCGGACCGACCCCCGCCCGGTCGGGCCGGAAGGCGGAATCGGCCTCCCGCCCCTCGGTCAGCAGCGCGCGGGCCGTCCGGACCAGATGCTCCGCCCGGACGCTGAAATCGAAATCCGCCGCCAGCCTGCGGTGCAGGGCAATCCGTGCGGCGGGGTCCAATGGCGGCCGCTCCAGCAGTCGCGAAAGCGTATCGGCCAGTTCGGTCCGGTCATCGACCTGGATAAGCTCCGGCAGCTCCGGCGCGCTGAACCCCGGAATCCGGTCGGACACCAGCAGCGCCCCCGAGGCAAGGGCGTCGAAGCTGCGATTGCTCATGAATCCCAGCCGCCGCATCGCCGGCATATGGCTGTTGAGGATGATCCGGGCCGAGGCATAGGTCTCGGCAAGCCGGACGTAGTCCAGCCGCTCGCCCTTCAGGTGCCTTTCCGGCACCACTCCAGCCCATCCCGGTCCCCAGATATGCACATCGAACCCGGCCTCGACGGCGTGAACGACCGTGCGACGGTCAACGCGCGGCGAGAAACCTCCGACGAAAACGATGGGAATATCGGGCGCCCCCGCCGGCTTGCGATCGGGGTGGAAATGGCCGCATTCGGTGGCCTGCGCCATATATTCGACGTTCTCCGAGCGCAGCAGATCGGCCAGTTGCTGTGAGGCGCAGAACACCGCCTGATACCGCCCCAGCATCGGCATCGGCGCGAGATATGGCGGGCTGATGATCCAGAGCAGGTTCGGCATCCCCGGCACCGGCTCTTCCAGATGCGGCCCGACGATGCGCAGGACGACATCGCCCTTTCCGGTGGGGCGGAGGCTTTCGCCGCGGAAGAAGACGGCGCTGCCGCAGCCCGGAAGCCTCCGGATCGCCAGCGCCAGACCCTCGGCATATTGCGTATCGCCCCAGACCTTGCGGTTCGCACGGGTGGCGTTGACGCTGATATGGACAAACAGATCGCCGTCGAAGTCCGTCACCGCCCATCTACTCCACCGGGAACCGTGCCCCAGCCGAATATGACCATCATGGGGCCGGCCAAGAGGCCGGATCGAGAACTGAGCTACTGCCCGATCTTTGGACAGTTTCCGGGGTAATCTAAGTTACTGCCTGCACCTGCTGATCGGTTTCGG
>JBDHSR010000391.1:0-3397 GCA_039808305.1 Gemmobacter sp.
CGCCGATCTCCGGTTGCGGCGGCGGGCGATCCGACCTAACCCTGTCGCAAGGGCAAGGGAGGCGGATCTTGAGCATCTGGGTGTTGCTGGCGGTTCTGGGCGCGGCCTTCCTCCACGCGCTCTGGAACGCGCTCATCAAGCTCGGCACCTCCAAGGTCGGCGCCATGGTGATCCTGTCGGTGGCCGAGGTGCCGATCGGCCTCGCCATCGCCCTGCCCCGCCCCGCCATCGCCGCCGAGGCCTGGCCCTGGGTCGTCGCGGCGGGCTGCACGCATTTCTTCTACAAGACCTTCCTGACCTTCGCCTATGACCGGGGCGACCTGAGCCGGGTCTATCCGCTGGCGCGGGGCGCCGCGCCCTTGGTGGTGGCGCTGGTCGGCGCCGCCTTCCTCGCCGATACGGTGACCGGGCCGCAATATGCCGGCATCGCGCTCCTGGCCTGCGGCATCGCGCTGATGGCGCGCGGCGTCTTCACCGATGGCGAAAGCCGCCACCTGATCCCCTTCGCGCTCGGCTCGGCCGCGGCGACCGCGACCTATACGCTGATCGATGGGCTGGGCGCCCGGATCTCCGGCGATGCCATTTCCTATGTCGCCTGGGTCTTCGTGGCGGACGGGCTGATCTTCACCCTCGGCAGCCTCGCCCTGCGCGGCGTCGACGTGCTGCCCCGCCAGCGCCGCGCCTGGGCGGTGGGCAGCCTCGCCTCGCTCGCCTCCTACGGCGCCTATGCGATCTCGATCTGGGCGATGACGGTGGCGCCCATCGCCGTGGTCGCCGCCCTGCGCGAGACCTCGATCCTCTTCGCGGTGCTGATCGGCTGGCTCGTCTTCGGCGAGAGGATGACGCGCGACAAGGCGATCGCCGCGCTGATGATCGTGGCGGGCGTCATCACCACCCGCCTCTGACATCATCCGCTCGGAAACATCACGGGTGAAGGCAAAGCCGGGGGGCGGCGCCCCCCTCCGCCCGCGCCGTCAGGCGATGCGCTTCGGGCGTTCCGGGATCACCTGCTGGGCGATCCCCGCGAAGGTCAGGTAGAGCGAAGTCACCACCAGCCCCCAATGCGCCCAGCTCGCCGGGTGGAAATCGACCCAGGCCGCCCAGCCGGCGAAGAAGGTCCAGGCCAGCGACACCGGCAGCGTCACCTCGCGCCAGCGCTTCGTGCGCGTCGGGTGGACGAATTTCAGGTTGGTGAACATCGCCACCGTCAGCGCGATGACGAAGGCCAGGATCACCCCCTCGCCCGGCTCCAGCGCGAACATCACCAGGATGAACATGTTCCAGCAGGCCGGAAATCCGGCGAAGGAGTAATCCTTCGTCTTCATCCGCGTATCGACGAAATAGATCACCGAGCCATAGGTGATGACGATGATCGCGGTCCAGCCCGTCCAGCCCGGCAGCAGATCCGACTGGAAGAGCGCGAAGGCCGGGATGAACACATAGGTCAGGTAGTCGATGATGAGATCGAGCAGCACGCCGTCATAGGTCGGCCAGTTGTGCTTCACGTCGTATTTGCGGGCGAGCGGCCCGTCCAGCCCGTCGACGAACAGCGCCACCACCAGCCACAGGAACATCATGTCCCATCGCTCCTTCACCGCCTCCAGCATGGCGAGCATGGCCAGGACGGCCCCGGTGGCGGTGAACAGGTGGACACAAAGGGCTTTGAGGCGCATCGACATGATTTCGTGATCCTCCATCCCGGCCCGAAAAGCAACCGCTCACGCGCGGGGATGGGCCTTTTCGTAGACCTCCATCAGCCGCGCCGCGTCCACCGCCGTATAGGCCTGCGTGGTGGACAGCGAGGCATGGCCGAGCAGTTCCTGGATCGCCCGCAGGTCGCCCCCCGCCGCCAGCAGATGCGTGGCGAAGCTGTGGCGCAGCGCGTGCGGCGTGGCGGTGGCGGGCAGGCCGAGGCGGTTGCGCACCCGCTCCATCGCCGCCGCGATCAGGCGGGGGTTGAGCGCGCCGCCGCGCGCGCCGCGAAACAGCGGCCCGGCGGGGGGCAGATCGAACGGGCAGAGCCCGGCGTAGCGCGCCACCGCCGCGCGGGCGGCGGGCAGCACCGGCACCAGCCGCTCTTTCCCGCCCTTGCCCAGGATGCGCAGCACCTCGGGCAGCGGATGGTCGGCGCCGGTCAGGCCCAGCGCCTCGGAAATCCGCAGGCCGCAGCCGTAAAGCAGCGTCACCACCGCCGTGTCGCGCGCGGCGATCCAGGGCGCGCGGGCATCGTCGCCCACGCTTTCCAGCACATCGGCCGCGCCCTCGACGCTCAGCGGCCGGGGCAGTTTCTTGCGGAAGCGCGGCGCGCGGGAGGAGAGCAGCGCCGTCGCCTCGGTCCCCTGCCGGTCGGACAGCCAGCGGGTGAAGCCCTTCACCGCCGAGAGCGCCCGCGCCAGCGAGCGGGCCGAGACGCCCCGCCCCCGCTCATGCGCCATCCAGGCGCGCAGATCGGCGACCGGCGGATCGGCGAGCCCGCGCAGCCCCTCGGTCCCGCCGCGATGCAGGGCCAGGAAGGCGAGCCAGCCCCGGACATCGGCGGCATAGGCGGTCACGGTCTTTTCCGCCCGCCCGTCGAGCGCGCGCAGATGGCTCAGCCATTCCTCCAGCGCCGCCCGCGCGGCCGGAGAGATCGCCAGCGTCACGACAGCCAGCGGCGCATCGTCCGCTCGAACACGCCGGCGAAGAAGGCCAGCAGATCCGTGCCATGGGTCGGCTTGAAGTGATGCGGATCCTCCGAGCCGAGCACCAGCAGCCCCGGCAGCCGGCCGGAGCCGAAATCGAGCCGCATCAGCGCCTCCGACCGGATCCAGCCGGATTTCTCGCCATAGATCTGGTCGGAGGTCGGGATGGTCTGGCGCAGGGTCACGGGGCGCAGGCTGACATTGCGCCCGCCGCTGACATATTCGCCTATGAAGCCCGTGCCCGCGACATAGAGCACGTCGCCCAGCCGGCGCAGCAGCGGATCCTCGGCCTCCTGCACCGATTCCAGCACCAGCCGCACGCAATCGACGCGCAGCGTCTGCGCCACCTCGCCCGAGAGGCTTTTCAGGAAATCCTCGAAGCTGAGCGGGTCGAGCATCTGGAGGATGGCGCGATGCACCTGATTGGTGCCGGCGAGGTTCTCGTAGGCCGCCGCGATGACGGTGCGGTGGGTATCCTCCAGCCGGTCGAGCCGGCTTTCCAGCCGCTCCATGGCGATGCCGCGCAGATCGACCACGTTCGAGCCCATGGCGCGCTCGTTCGCGGCGATCAGCGCCCGCATCAGGTCGCGGTCCTCGAGGATGGTTTCCGGCTTTTCCAGAATCCGGTCACGGAGATCCGGTTCGATCATTGTGCTGCCCATAGTGGTTTTGAGGCGGAAGATAACAGGATGTCGGGGGGCTTGTCGCCGGCAAAA
>JBDHSR010000392.1:0-3396 GCA_039808305.1 Gemmobacter sp.
AGCGAGGACTTCTTCTGGCCGCTGCTGGGCGCGATGATCGGACAGGCCGCCGAAAGCCGGTGACCGCCTCCGTTCCGTCGTTATGCTTTCGCAAACATAACGCTTTCTGTTGCCGAGCGGCGGAATAACCTGCATTTAGGGGCGGAGCGGCATGGAAGCAGGCGGTGGACGGTTTGGACAACACCTCGCAGGAACAGGACCAGCACGGGGATTTCGCCGCGCTGGCCAATGCTGCGACCGAAGCCGCGACCCTGCTGAAGGCGCTTGGCCACGATGGCCGCCTGACCATCCTGTGCTACCTGATGAGCGGCCCGAAAAGCGTGACCGAGCTGGAGAACCTGCTCTCGTCGCGTCAGGCCGTGGTCAGCCAGCAACTTGCCCGCCTGCGGCTGGAGGGGCTGGTCAGCACGCGGCGCGACCGTCACACGATTTTCTATTCCATCCGCGATCCGAAAGTTGTTGACCTGCTGCAAGTCCTGAAACGACTGTTCAGCACCGATTGCTGAGCCGGGACGCCGCGGCCCGGCAGGGCCACAGGGAGAGAGACGATGGACGAAATGCCGTTCGGGGCGATCGCGGCCCTTGTTGGATTGGCCGGCGGCATGGTCCTGGGCCTCGCGGCCAGATTGGGCGATTTCTGCACGCTCGGCGCGCTGGAATCCGCGATCTATGGCAAGGATCATCGCCGGCTCCGGCTCTGGGGCGTGGTGCTGGGCGTCGCGGTGCTGGCGACGCAGGGGCTGGCCTTCGCGGGCTGGGTCGACCTGTCCGGCAGCTTCTACCACAATATCCAGTGGAACCCGCTGGCCTCGATCATCGGCGGGCTGGTCTTCGGCTATGGCATGGCGATGGCGGGCAATTGCGGCTTCGGCGCGCTGGTGCGATTCGGCGGCGGCGATCTGCGCTCGCTGGTCGTGGTGGTGGTGATGGGCATCACCGGCTTCATCGCGCTGTCCGGCCCGCTGGCGCCGCTGCGTGTGATGCTCTTTCCCCAGCCCGAGGCGGCGGGGCCGCAGGGCATCGTCCATCAGTTCGGCCTGCTGGGCGTGCCGGCCGTGGTGACGGTGGTAGCGGTCGGCCTCGCCGCCTTGGGCTGGGGCCTGTCGCATGAGCCGCTGCGGCAGCGGCCGCGCATGGTTCTTTGGGGCGTCGCGGCCGGGCTGGCGGTCACCTGGTGCTTTCTGGGCACCAGCTGGCTCTACGACCAGAGTCTGGGCGAAATCCAGGTGGAGGGCCCCTCCTTCACCGCCCCCGTCGGGCGGACGCTGATCTTCCTGATGACCTCGACCGCGGGTGGCATCACCTTTTCGGTGGGCTCGGTGGTGGGCGTGATGGCGGGCGCGCTGATCGGCTCCACCCTGCGCGGACTGTTCAAGTGGGAGGCCTGCGAGGACCCGCGCGAGCTGGGCCGGCAGGTCGGTGGCGCCGCGCTGATGGGGGTGGGCGGCGTGGTCGCCATGGGCTGCTCGGTCGGTCAGGGCGTCACCGCCTTCGCGGCGCTTGCCTGGTCGGGGCCGGTGACGCTGGCCGCCATCGCCGTGGGGGCGGTCTTCGGGCTGCATCACCTGATCAGCGGCTTCCAGCCGGAATAGGGCATCCCGCTCAGGGCTTGCGGGCCACCATGCCGATCACCGCCGAGAGGCCGGAATGGCCGGCGCCCTCGTACAGCACCTCCTCGCGTTCCTCCAGATGCAGGATCTCCAGCCCGGCGAAGGCCTGCCGCAGCAGCCCGGGCGTATAGAGGTTCTCCACCTGCGACGGCCCGCCGGTGCGGTGGCGCAGCTGCGCCGGAGTGTAGCCCTCCAGGATCAGGTGGCCGCCCGGGCGCAGCGCATGGCACATTCCCCGCCATTTGCGCGCCCGCTCCGCCGGCCCGCTGAACTGCGAGAAGATGTCTGCCACCAGGTCGAAACCCGCTTCCGGCCAGGGCCAGTCATGCACGTCGCCCTGCTCCAGCCGCAGCGCGACGCCGTGCCGGGCCGCCAGCGCCGCCGCCTTCTCCTGCGCGACGGGCGAGAAATCCAGCGACAGCACCTCCCACCCCTGCCGGGCCAGCCAGACGCCGTTGCGCCCCTCGCCATCGGCGACGCAGAGCGCCCGTCCCGGCGCCAGCCCGGCCGCCCGGCGGGCCAGAAAGGCGTTCGGCGCCTCGCCGAACACGTAATCCGCGGTGCCGAAACGCGCGTTCCAGCGGTCGAGATCGGATTGGTTCATCGCTGCCTTCCTGCCTGCCGCACCGCCGCCGCCGGGATCGGCGGCACATTCACCCCCTCTTACCACGGAACAGCGACTGCGCGGTATAGACCAGGATCGCCATTCCGACGGCGCCCGCCACCGCCACCCCCAGCAGCACGATCACGTCGATCGGGCCGCCGATGTCCCCGAGGCCGGAATGGGTGACACCCTGCACGAACAGCACCGCGGCGATGGCGCCCAGCGGCATCGACAGTTGCGCCCAAAGGAACTTGCGCATCGACATCGCGCGGTCGCGGATCAGCACATAGAGGTAAAGCAGCGTGATCAGGGCCGCGACCACCACCATGGTCCAGAACAGGCCGCGGCCGAACATCTCCTCGAAGACGGCGATCAGGGTTCCGAAGGTCAATTCTTGCATCGGGATTCCTCCTCAGGCCTTGCCGCGCAGCATCGCGTTGTAGGTGGCCTTCAGCGCCACCTCCTTCATCAGCCAGCTGATCCACAGTTCTTCCAAGGGCGCGATCACGCCGGGGAAGCTGGGGACAAGGTTGTTGTTGTAGTCGAACTCCACCAGCATCGCCCGGCCGACCCGGGTGATCAGCGGGCAGGAGGTGTAGCCGTCATAGACCTGCGTCCCCTCTTTCCCCTCGATGGCGGCGACAAGGTGGTCCTCGACCACCGGCACCTGCCATTTCACGCTGGCCGCCGTCTTGCCCTTCGGCACCCCCGCCACGTCACCCAGCGCGAATATCTCGGGGTAACGCAGGTGGCGCAGGGTCTTCATGTCGCATTCGACCCAGCCCTGATCGGTCCATTTGTCGGCCCAGGACAGGCCCGACTGCCGGATCACCTCGGGTGCGCGCTGCGGCGGGATGACGTGGATGTAGTCGTAGGGCATCTCGACGGTGGATTTCACCTCGGCCCCGGTCGCGGCATCCAGCCCGGTCTTCTCGAAGGTCGCGCGTTTCGTGCCCGGCTCCAGCGACAGCAGCCGGTGCTGCATATGCGTGGCGATGCCGCGTTCGCCGAACAGCATCCGCACCTTCTCGGCCACGATCGGCACCGAGAAGAGCGCGGACTGCGGGGCGGCGTAATGCATCTCGTATTTGCCCTTGCCGGCGGTGCGGCTGGCGATGTCCTCGATCAGGAAGATGTGCTTGAGCGGCGCGCCGGCGCATTTCATCTCGGTCGAGGGGCGGG
>JBDHSR010000393.1:0-3384 GCA_039808305.1 Gemmobacter sp.
CCGCCGTCCCGCATGGCGGCGACCAGTTCGCCCTCCGGCAGCCGGTCGGTGATCAGGCTCATCCGTTCGCTCCAGCCGGTCAGCAGCACCAGCGCGCGCTTGCCGAACTTGGAATGGTCGGCCAGCACCACCCCGCGCTCGGCGCTGTGCAGCATGGCGGTATAGACCTCGCCCACCCGCAGCATCGCCTCGCTCACCCCCGAGGCGGCGAGGCCGGAGGCGCCGATGATCGCGGCCTCCGCGCGGTAGCGTTCCAGCGCGCGGATGGTCTCGGGACCGCAGACCATCCGCTCCTGCGGCTCGAAGATGCCGGGCAGCAGCATCACCTCGATCAACGGGTTGGACGACAGCTCCACCGCCACCGGATAGGCCGGGGTGATGACGGTGATGCGCTGCCGCGTCTCGCGCAGCGCCCGCGCGAAGGTGAGCATGGTGGCCCCGCCGCCGAGCAGCAGCGTCTCGGCGGTCTCGAACCGGGCGACGGCGGCGCGGGCGATGGCCTGCCGCTCGGCCACGAAAAGGCCGAGCCTTTCGTTCAGCGCCGGCTCGAACCGGTTGCCGGCGCTGACCGCGCCGCCATAGGTCCGGCTGAGCCGCCCCATCTGGTCGAGCTCCGCCAGATCGCGGCGGATGGTCTCGGTGGAAACCTCCAGCTCCTCGGCCAGCTGGTTCACCCGCAGCGCGGGGTTGGCCCCGAGCGCCGCGAGGATGCGGTCCTGCCGCATCTCCTTGCGCGATTTCGCCTGCTTCACCCCGCACCGCTCCCACTTGTCGAACCTCGCGGAAGGATCGCAGGCCGGACGGGGGGCTTCAATCGTATTTTTGCCCGACTTACCACAAATAGATGTTGCCAGACTCAAATACAGATGACAATCTCCGGTCAAACGGAGGTGCGCTCGTGTTCAACTACGGATACTTCAGCTTCGATTCGAAGGACGATCTCTATGAAAAGGCGATCGAATACTGGAATCCCGGCAAGACGAAGTTCTGGCAGGACGCGGGCATCGACCTGGTGATCGACCGGCGCGAGGGGTACTTCCTCTACGACATGTCGGGGCGGCGGCTGATCGACCTGCACCTGAACGGCGGCACCTACAATTTCGGCCATCGCAACCCGGAACTGGTCGCCACGCTGAAATCGGCGCTCGACTATTTCGACATGGGCAACCACTGGTTCCCCTCGGTCGCCCGCGCCGCCTTCGCCGAGAAACTGGTCAAGACCGCCGACGGCATGAAATACGCCATCTTCGGCTCCGGCGGCGCCGAGGCGGTGGAGATCGCGCTGAAGACCGCGCGCTACACCACCAAGCGCAAGAAGATCGTCTCGATCATCAAGGGCTATCACGGCCATTCCGGCCTGTCGGTGGCGACGGGGGACGACCGCTTCTCGAAGATCTTCCTCGCCGACCGGCCGGAAGAGTTCATCCAGGTGCCGTTCAACGACATCGACGCGCTGGACCGCGCGCTGCGCGGCCGCGACGTGGCCGCCTTCATCATCGAGACGATCCCGGCGACCTACGGCTTCCCGATGCCGAATGACGGCTATCTGAAAGCCTGCCAGGACCTGTGCCGCCGCTACGGCACGCTCTATATCGCCGACGAGGTGCAGACCGGGCTGATGCGCTGCGGCACCATGTGGGGCTGGCAGTCCTACGGGCTGGAGCCGGACATGTTCGTCACCGGCAAGGGTCTCGGCGGCGGCATCTATCCGATTTCCGCCTGTGTGGTGACCGAGAAATGCGGCGGCTGGCTGCATGAGGACGGGGCGGCCCATATCTCCACCTCCGGCGGGTCGGAACTGGGCTGCATCGTCGGCCATCAGGTGATCGACATGCTGCAACGCCCCGAGGTGATCTCGAACGTGCAGTTCGTGGCGGAGTTCTTCCATCGCAGCCTGACCGCGATGATGGCCGCGCATAGCGACATCTTCGTCGGCATCCGCCAGCGCGGCGTGATCCTCGGGCTGGAATTCGACCATCCGGAAGGGGCGGTCGCGGTGTCGCGCGCGCTTTACGAGAACGGGGTCTGGGCGATCTTCTCGTCGCTCGACAAGCGGGTGCTGCAATTCAAGCCGGGGGTGCTGCTGGACGCGGCGACCTGCCAGGAAATCGTCGACCGGATGGAAGCGGCGATGCCGCGGGCGCGGGCGCTGCTGCGCACCATGCGCCGCGCCGCCTGATCCGGGGGAAAGGGGATGCAGATGCAGCTTCACGAAGACGCGCCGCGCCTTCAGGTGCCCGACCGGGCCGAGGCCACCGCCCGGATGAAGATCGACCGGGCGGGATGGGCGGTGCGGAGCTATGCGCGCTACGACCGGGCGGCGGTGATGCGGATCGTCCGCGCGGTGGCCGAGGCGGCGCATCAGGCGGCGCAGACCTATGCCGAATGGGCGGTGCGCGAGACCGGCATGGGCGTGGTCGAGCACAAGCGGCTGAAGAACGAGCTGTCGGCGCATCCGCTGGTCGATTTCTACGAAGAGATGGATCTGGTGAACCCGCGCGTCGATGCGGCGCGCAAGATGGTGGAGCTTCCGAAGCCCGCCGGGGTGATCCTGGCGCTGACGCCGGCGACCAATCCGGTCTCGACGCTCTACTACAAGACGATCCTGGCGCTGCTGGGCCGCAACGCGGTGATCTTCAGCCCGCATCCGTTGGCGAAGGCCTGCTGCGCCGACGCGGCGGCGAAGCTGGAGGCGGCGGCGGTGGCGGCGGGTGCACCCGCCGGGCTGATCCAGTGCATCGAGGAGCCCTCGGTGCCGCTGGTGCAGGCGCTGATGGCCTCGCCCAAGGTGCAGGTGATCCTCGCCACCGGGGGCGGGCCGATGGTGCGCGCCGCCTATTCCTCGGGCAATCCGGCGATCGGCGTCGGCCCCGGCAACGCGCCGGTCTATGTCGACCCCGATACCGACCAGAACGCGGCGGCGAAGCGCATCGTCGACAGCAAGGCTTTCGACAATTCGGTGCTTTGCACCAATGAGAGCGTGCTCCTCTCGCTCGATCAGGACCGCAACCGGCTGGAGCGGGCGCTGCGGGCCAATGGCGCGCATATCTGCTCCGAGACCGAGGTGGCGAAGCTGCGCGGCTTCCTGTTCCCGCAGGGCCATCTGAACACCGCCGCCGTCGGCAAGAGCGCGGTCTGGATCGCGCAGCAGGCCGGGTTCCGGGTGGTGCCCTCGGTCCGGGTGCTGGTGGCGCCGGTGGAGCATGTCGGCCTCGACGAATACCTGACGCGCGAGAAGCTCTGCCCGGTGCTGGCCTGGGCCATGGCGGGCAGTTTCGAGCGGGCGACCGGCATGGCGCAGATGATCCTGCGGATGACCGGCTCGGGCCATTCCGCCGCCTTCCATGGCGAGGATCCGCAGAAGGCGATGGATTTCGCCGCCGC
>JBDHSR010000394.1:0-3383 GCA_039808305.1 Gemmobacter sp.
ACCAGCACGTCGAAGGCGCCGAGCCGCAGATCCCGAAGGATTTCAATGCGTTCGATGGTGTCGATGTCGCTGTGCATATAGCGGATGCGGATGCCCTGTTCGTGGAAATACTCGGTCAGATCCTCGGCCATCCGCTTGGTCAGCGTGGTGACCAGCACCCGCAACCCCTGCGCCGCGACCTTGCGGATCTCGTCCAGCAGGTCGTCGACCTGCATTTCCACCGGGCGGATCTCGACCTGCGGGTCCAAGAGGCCGGTCGGGCGGATCACCTGTTCGGCGAAGACGCCGCCGGCCTGTTCCAGCTCCCAGGCCGCCGGGGTGGCCGAGACGAACACCGATTGCGGCCGCATCGCATCCCATTCCTCGAATTTCAGCGGCCGGTTGTCCATGCAGGAGGGCAGGCGGAAGCCGTGTTCGGCGAGGGTGTGCTTGCGCCGGTAGTCGCCGCGATACATGCCGCCGATCTGCGGCACCGAGACGTGGGATTCGTCCGCGAAAACAATGGCATGATCGGGGATGAACTCGAAGAGGGTCGGCGGCGGCTCGCCGGGCGCCCGGCCGGTCAGATAACGTGAATAGTTCTCGATCCCGTTGCAGACCCCGGTGGCCTCCAGCATCTCTAGGTCGAAATTGGTGCGCTGTTCCAGCCGCTGCGCCTCCAGCAGCTTGCCCTCCGCCACGAACTGCTCCAGCCGCTGCTTCAGTTCCAGCCGGATCGCCTTGGTGGCCTGTTGCAGCGTCGGGCGCGGGGTGACGTAGTGGCTGTTGGCATAGATGCGGATCTGCTTGAACACATCGGTCTTCGCCCCGGTCAGCGGGTCGAATTCGACGATGCTCTCCAGTTCCGGCCCGAAGAACGAGAACCGCCAGGCGCGGTCTTCGAGGTGGGCGGGCCAGACCTCCAGCGAATCGCCGCGCACCCGGAAGCTGCCGCGCGCGAAGGCCGAATCGTTGCGGCGGTATTGCTGCGCGACCAACTCGCTGATCACCTGCCGCTGGTCGTACATCTGGCCGACGACCAGATCCTGCGTCATCGCCGAATAGGTCTCGACCGAGCCGATGCCGTAGATGCAGGACACCGAGGCCACGATGATCACATCGTCGCGTTCCAGAAGCGCGCGGGTGGCCGAGTGGCGCATCCGGTCGATCTGCTCGTTGATCTGGCTTTCCTTCTCGATATAGGTGTCCGAGCGCGGCACATAGGCCTCGGGCTGGTAATAGTCGTAATAGCTTACGAAATACTCAACGGCGTTATCGGGGAAGAAGCCCTTGAATTCGCCGTATAATTGCGCGGCGAGCGTCTTGTTGGGCGCGAGGATGATCGCCGGACGCTGGGTTTCCTCGATCACCTTGGCCATGGTGAAGGTCTTGCCGGTGCCGGTGGCGCCGAGCAGCACCTGGTCGCGCTCGCCCGCCGTCACCCCGGCCACCAGCTCGGCGATGGCGGTGGGCTGGTCGCCCGCGGGCTGGAACGGCGAGCGCATGACGAAGCGGCGCCCGCCTTCCAGCTTGGGGCGGGTCAGCACCTCGGGGCGTTCGGTGGGGGCATTGATATTGTTGTGCGGCATGGGCGATTCCTCGGCAGGCTCTCAAGATGATCCGTTTTTGTTCCGGTTCAAGGCCTGCGACGGATTCACGCGGCCTTTACCTGTCCTGCCGGAGGGTGAAGAGCGGAATTTCAATTTTACGGAAAAATGAAACCGCATTGATCATCTTTTGGTTGCAATGATCCGGGATGCGGGCCATGGTGACCGGGCAAGCAACGCCCTGTCGGCCGGCTGCACCACACACCCCACCCACACTCCCGTAGCCGGCCGACAGATCCCCCGGCCCCTTGCCTCGCAGGCGGATTTCGCCAATAAGAAGGCAGACCTGCAAGGAGCCTCCCATGCGCGCACGCATCTACCAGCCAGCCCGCAACGCCATGCAATCCGGCACCGCCAAGACGAAGGGCTGGGTGCTGGACTATGCGCCGGCCTCGGCCCGTGACGTGGATCCGCTGATGGGCTGGACCTCGACCTCCGACACGACCACGCAGGTGCGGCTGCGCTTCGACAGCCTGGAGGCGGCCGAGGAATATGCGCGCGCCAACGGGATCGACGCCGAGGTGCTGTTGCCGCATCAGCGCAAGCCCAATATCCGCCCGCTGGGCTATGGCGAGAACTTCGCCACCAACCGCAAGGGCGCCTGGACGCATTGAGCGCCTCCCCTCGCCGGAGGGAAGCGCCGGATCGGCATCGCGCCGATGCGGCGCGTATCGCTCTGGGTGCGCGGGAGTTTTCCCATATCCACGGCGGCTTCGGGGAAAGCCGGCTCAGCGCCGGCTGGTCATCGCGTTCGCGGTCCCCTGCACCGTGATGCTGGACAGCCCGGCGAGCTGACGGTCGGAGATGAAGGTGGCCGCCGTGATCTGGCGCGAGCGCGGCACATTCACCCCGCTGCGGTATTTCGGCGGGAAGATGCGGAAGTCGTAGACCCGCGCGCCGCCCTCGTCCTCCTTGCGCGCCACCAGTTCCGCGTCCCACCAGCCTTGCGTCGGCGGCAGCGCGGTGGCCCGGACGATCACCCCGCCCGGCATCGGCTCCACCTTCATCTCGACGATCTGCGCGGCCAGGGCGCGCGGATCGACCGGCGCCGCCCGGTCCTGCGGCATCGGCGCGGTGACCTCGCTGCTCTTGAACCAGTTGAACGGGTTGAGGCGCGACCCGCAGGCCGACAGGATCATCACCAGCGAAAGCGCGGCCAGCAGCGGTATTCTCATGCCTTCCCCTTCCCGCGCCGAAGCGGCGCCTGCCTCTGGCTAGCGCAAGCGCGGGGTTTTGAAAAGCGCCCCTCTGGACCTTTCGCCCGCTTCCGCCTAGCCATGGGGCCGGAAAGATGGAGAGCGCCATGGCCAGCCCCGCCTTCGAAGACATCGCGGAGACCTTCGAATTCCTCGACGACTGGGAGGACCGCTATCGCCATGTCATCGAGCTCGGCAAGGCGTTCCCCGATCTCGACCCGGCCTTCCAGGTGCCCGCCTTCAAGGTGGAGGGCTGCGCGAGCCAGGTCTGGCTGCGCCCGATGATCGAGGGGCAGGGGCCCGCGGCGCGCTTCGATTTCCAGGGCACGTCGGATGCGATGATCGTGCGCGGGCTGATCGCGGTGCTGCACGCGCTTTACTTCGGGCTGACGGCGGCGGAGGTGGGGCGGGTGGACGCCCAGGCCGAACTCGGCCGGCTCGGCCTCGACCAGCACCTGTCCTCGCAACGCTCCAACGGGCTGCGCGCCATGGTGGAGCGCATCCGCAAGGTGGCGGCGGAGGCGTAGGGGGCTTCCGGTCTGGATCTCTTGCATACCGATCCGGGGCTTGCCGGGCGGAGAACATACCTGTCCTGCGCAAC
>JBDHSR010000395.1:0-3378 GCA_039808305.1 Gemmobacter sp.
CATCGCCGTCGCCCCGCGCCGGGCGCCGGCCGCGAACGGCCGGATCGAGCCGGTTGTGACCGTCAGCCGCCTCGGCGCCTGATCGCGGCACCGGGAGGCCCGAAGCGGTTCCGATCCGCGCCGTCGGCTGGGGCGTCTCCCTCTCTATGGGCGGATGATGCGGCCGACGCCCGGGCGACAGACAGTTATCCCGCGCGGCGGCGACCGCCGGCGTTGCGCACCGCTCCGCCGCAGACGGGGCAGCGGAAGGCGGCCGCTCCCGCCCAAGTCGGGGCGCCGCAACCCGCCGCCGGGGCTTGATCTTGCCGCGCGACCCGGCTCTGATGGCGGCGGCAGAAGGGGACGGGTGCGATGCGCTATTCCGGGTTGAAAGTCTTGGCCGAGGGCCTGTTCGGCAATCGCGGCTGGCGGCCGGCCTGGCGCGACCCGGCGCCCAAGGCGGAATATGACGCGATCGTCATCGGCGGCGGCGGGCATGGCCTCTCCACCGCCTATTACCTCGCGAAGAATCACGGGTTGACCAATGTCGCGGTGCTGGAGAAGGGCTATCTCGGCGGCGGCAATGTCGGGCGCAACACCACCATCGTGCGCGCCAATTACTTCCTGCCCGGCAACAGCGAATTCTACAGCCATTCCCTGAAACTCTGGGAGGGGCTGGAGGCGGAGCTGAACTACAACGTGATGCACAGCCAGCGCGGCCTCATCAACCTCTTCCATTCCGACGGCCAGCGCGACGCCTTCGCCCGGCGCGGCAATGCGATGATCAACCAGGGCGACGACGCGGAACTGCTGGACCGCGAGGGGGTGCGCCGCCTGCTGCCCTGGCTCGATTTCGAACAGACCCGCTTTCCGATCCATGGCGGCCTGCTGCACCCGCGCGGCGGCACCGCGCGGCACGACGCGGTGGCCTGGGGCTATGCCCGCGGCGCCGACCGGCGCGGGGTGGACCTGATCCAGAATTGCGAGGTGACCGGCATCGACATCCAGAACGGCCGCGTCACCGGCGTGCAGACCACGCGCGGCGCGATCCGGGCGAAGAAGGTCGGCATGGTGGTCGCCGGCCGCTCCGGCCAGCTCGCCGCCATGGCGGGGCTGCGGCTGCCGGTCGAAAGCCATATCCTGCAAGCCTTCGTGACCGAGGGGCTGAAGCCGGTGATCGACCATGTGGTCAGCTTCGGCATGGGGCATTTCTACATCTCGCAATCCGACAAGGGCGGCCTCGTCTTCGGCGGCGACCTGGATTTCTACGCCTCCTACGCCGCGCGCGGCAACCTGCCGATGGTCGAGCATGTGATGGAGGCCGGCATGACCCTGATGCCGATGATCGGCCGGGCCAAGGTGCTGCGGAGCTGGGGCGGCATCATGGACATGACGCCCGACGGCTCGCCCATCATCGACCGCACCCCCGTCGAGGGGCTCTATCTCGATTGCGGCTGGAACTATGGCGGCTTCAAGGCCGTGCCCGCCTCCGGCTGGTGCATGGCGCATCTGATGGCGACCGGCCAGCCGCACGAGGTCGCCCGCCGCTTCCGCCTCGACCGTTTCGCCACCGGCGCCCTCCTCGACGAGGAAGGCACCGGCAGCCAGCACAACCTGCATTGAGGGGGATGCCGATGCGCCCCATCCGCGCCGCCCGCCCGCATCCGATCCCTGACGCCTCCGGCGGGGGTATTTCCCTCAGGTTGAATGCGCATTTCAACCTGATCCCAATACCCTCGGGGGTGAGGCCGCAGGCCGAGGGGGCGGACAGCCCCCTTTCCCCCTCAGCCATTCCCGCGAAGGAGGCCGCGCCATGCGCCTGACCTGCCCGCTCTGCGGTCCGCGCGACCGGCGCGAGTTTTACTATTACGGCGCCGACGATTATCTGCGCCGCCCCGCGCCGGACGCGCCGCCCGCCGCCTGGGACGATTACCTGCACAACCGCGACAATCCGGCGGGGGTGTTGCGGGATCTGTGGTATCACGAGGCGGGCTGCGGCCAGTGGCTGGCGGTCACCCGCGACACGGTGAGCCATGACATCGTGACGGTCGAATGCGTGGCGCCGCTGGCCCCGGCGCGGAAAGGCGGTGGGCAATGAGGATCGAGGGCAGGGGCCTCGTCGATCGCGGCCAGACGCTGGGCTTCCGCTTCGACGGGCGCGATTATGTCGGCCATCCGGGCGATACGCTGGCCTCGGCGCTCTTGGCCAATGGCGTGCGGCTGGTCGGGCGCAGCTTCAAGTATCACCGGCCGCGCGGCGTGCTGACCGCCGGGGCGGAGGAGCCGAACGCGCTGGTCGAGATGCTGGAGGACGGCCAGCACACGCCGAACGTCCGCGCCACGGTGCAGGAGCTTTATCAGGGTCTCGCGGCGCGCAGCCAGAACCGGTTCCCCTCGCTCGGCTTCGATCTGCTGGCGGTGAACGATCTGGCGGCGCCCTTCCTGTCGGCCGGGTTCTATTACAAGACCTTCATGTGGCCGCGCCATTTCTGGGAGGGGCTTTACGAGCCGCTGATCCGCCGCGCCGCCGGGCTCGGCACGCTTTCGAAACGCCATGACGAGGCGGATTACGAAAAGGCCTTCGCTTTCTGCGACCTGCTGGTGATCGGCGCCGGGCCCACGGGCCTCGCCGCCGCGCTGGAGGCCGGGCGGGCCGGGGCGGATGTCATCCTCTGCGACGACGACGCGCGGATGGGCGGGCGGCTCTTGTCGGAGACTTTGGCGCTCGACGGCGCCCCGGCGCTCGACTGGGTGACGCGGGTTCTGGCCGAGCTCGCCTCGCTGCCCAATGTGCGGCTGATGCCGCGCACCACGGTGACCGGCGCCTATGATCAGGGCACCTATGGCGCGCTGGAGCGGGTGGGGCTGCATCTGCCCGCCCGGCCGCATCTGCCGCGCGAATGTTTCTGGCGCATCGTGGCGAAGCGGGCGATCCTCGCCGCCGGCGCGCTGGAGCGTCCGGTCGCCTTCCAGAACAACGACCGGCCGGGGATCATGCTGGCCTCGGCGGTGCGCAGCTACCTCAACCGCTATGGCGTGGCGCCGGGGCGGCGGGTCACCGTCTTCACCAATAACGAGGAGGCGCGCCGCACCGCGCGCGACCTGATCGCGGCCGGGGTGCCGGTGGCGGCCATCGTCGACGCCCGCCCGCATTCCAGCGCGGTGGAGGAATGTCCGGTCTATACCGGCGCCACGGTGATCGACACGCGCGGCCGCAAGGGGCTGGGCCAGATCACCATCCGCCATGGCGGCGGCACCTCGGTGATCGAGACCGATTGCCTCGCCGTCTCGGGTGGCTGGAACCCGACGCTGCACCTGACCTGTCATATGGGCGGGCGGCCGCTGTGGAACGCCGCGCTTTCGGCCTTCGTGCCTGCGCCTGGCGCGGTGCCGGGGCTG
>JBDHSR010000396.1:0-3352 GCA_039808305.1 Gemmobacter sp.
CCCTGATCCGGGTCCGCCACGACGGCGGGTGATCATCTGGAACGGAGGCTGCGATGCACAATATCCCCACCCTGAAGGAAACCGGGCGATGACCCGGCTGACCGGCGATCTCGATGCCCCGCTGGCCCGGCTGGTGCCGCTGGTCGAGGCGTTGGCCGTCACGCGCGGCCTGACGCCCGAGCCGGAGGGCGACGGCCTGTCGCTCCTGCTCGACTCCGGACGGCTGCGCCTGGCCGGCACCGCGTCCGGCACCGAGCTGGAGCTTTCCGCCATCGACCCCGCGCGGCTGGAGGAGTTGCAGGCGGGCGCCGACCGGCTGGCCGGCATCCAGGGCCTGACGATCCGCTGGCATCGCCGCGTGCCGGAGGCCGCGCCGCGGCTGACCGTGGCGCGGGTGATGTCCTGCGCGCGGATCTCGCCGTCGTTCCGCCGGGTGCGGCTGGCGGGGGATTTCGCGCGCTTCGCCAGCGGCGGGCTGCATTTCCGGCTGCTGTTCGGCCCGAAGGGCGCGCCGCTGCCCGCCATCACCGGAACCGGGCTGGACTGGCCGGCCGGAATCGATGCCTGGCACCGCCCGCCCTATACGGTGCGGGCGCTCGATCCGGCCGGAGCCTGGCTGGATGTCGACATCTTCCTGCACGAGGGGGGCCGGGTCACCGAATGGACCGAAAACGTGCGCGAGGGCGATGTGGTGGCGCTGACCGGGCCGGGCGGCAGCGGGCTGGTCTCCGCTCCCTGGGTCGGCTTCGTGGGGGACGAGACGGCGCTGCCGGTGATCCTGCGCATGGTCGAGGCGCTGCCGGAAGAGGCGCGGGGCGTGGCCGCGATCTGCGTCGCCGATCCGCGCGACGCGCAGCCGGTGCGCCATCCGCCGGGCCTGCGGCTGGACTGGGTGACGCCGGAACGCGGGCTGACGCCGCTTCAGGTGTTGCAGGCCATCGCGGTGCCGGAGGGCGACAGGTTCGTCTTCTTCGCGGGCGAGCGCCGGCAGGCCGCCGCCGCGCGCGACTGGCTGGCCCGCGCCGGCCTGGAGCGCGGCGAGTTCCGCGCCGCCGCCTACTGGACCGAGGGCTGGGTGCCGCCGCCGCCGGTGGTCTGGCCGCCGGAATGAGGCGGTCAGGCCACCGGGGTCAGATCAATACCATGTCCTCGGTGAGCGCGGCGATGCCGGTCAGGCTGACGAGGGTGAGGGCGCCGTCGAGTTGCAGCCGCGCCGTGCCGCGCACCGTGGTCATCAGCGCCTCCACCGCGCCGAAATCCGCGAAGCCGAAGGCGGTGAGGTCGAGCTTGTCGGTCCGGCCGAAATCGGTGATCTCGTCGCGCCCGGATCCGGCTGCGATGACGAACGTGTCCGCCCCGGCCCCGCCGGTCAGCCTGTCCTTGCCGGCGCCGCCCGACAGCGTGTCCCGCCCCGCGCCGCCTTGCAGCAGGTCGGCCCCGGCCTGCCCGTCCAGCCGGTCGTTCCCGCCGCCGCCGAGCAGGCTGTCCCGCCCCGCGCCGCCCAGCAGGCTGTCATGCCCGCCGAGACCCGAGAGCGTGTTGTTCCCGCCATTTCCCGCGAGCCGGTTCGCCGCCGCCGATCCGGTGGCGTCCAGATCGCGCTTGCCGCGCAGTTCCACCGCCTCGACATTGGCATGGTCGCGCAGCGCCACGTCGATCCGCTCGGTGCGGATCGTGTCGGAACCGCCGTTGCGCAGCTCGATCACCCGGTCCCCGGTATTGTCCAGCACGAAGACATCCGCCCCGCCGCCGCCGGCCAGCACATCCGCCCCGCCGCGCCCGTCGAGGATATTGGCGGCCGCATTGCCGGTGATCGTGTCGTTGCCCGCGCCGCCGGTGGCGTTCTCGATCACCACGCCATTGGCGATGGTGAAGCCGCCATGGATGCCGTCGGCATGGCTCACGAAGCCGCCGCCGCCCACCTCGGCCTTCAGCGTGGCCGCGCGCAGGTCGATCACCGCCGCCTGGCTGCCCTTGTGGACGATGGTGTCGCGCCCGCCCGCGTCCCAGATGCACAGATAGCCGGTGCCGGAGACGTTCTCCGACGGCAGGACATAGCTGGTCGCGCCCTTGCCGGTATTCATGTTCGCGCCGTATTTCTCCTGGATCACGGCGATGTCCAGGGCCGAGGGGCCGAGATTCCAGCCCCAGGCCCGGCTGTCCGGCAGGCCCTCGGGCGCCTCCGGCCAGCCGTCATTGTAGGTCATCACCGTATAGACGCCCTGGTCGAGCCCCATTCCCTCTTCGTCGATCTCCGGCATGACCGGCCGGGTGCCGCCGTCATGCGGATGCCCGAGGCCGAGGCCATGGCCGAATTCGTGCAGGAAGATGGTGAACATGTAGCTGCCCGGATCGAGCAGGCCGCCCGCCGCGTCGCTCCAATAGGGCAGCGAGTTGAACCAGGCGATGCCCTGCGCGCTGCCGAGCTCCGCCTCCGGCGGGTTCATGAAGCCGAGCGAGCCGAATTTGGACTCCGATTTGGTCAGCCGGAACGTGGCGCCCTCGGCGCTGTCGGTCACGCTGAACCGCAGATCGGCGACCGCCGCCCAGGCCGCCAGCGCGGCCATCGCCTGCTCCTGCTCGTAGCCCGACCAGTCGCCGGTGTTCAGCGCCACGTCGATCTTCTCGCCGTCGCGCGCGAAATAGACCGTCACCCGGTTCGAGGCCAGGGCGACGCCCAGGTCGATGGAGGCCAGGACTTGATCGTCTTGGAGGGAAGCCATGTGGATGTCTCGTGCGTCTGCGGTGATCGGGGACGCTGGCGAGAGGGCTGGCGGGCGATGGCATCGAACAGGCTAATCCGCCGCGTGTCAACAGCGCGGCGAGGCGGGCCGGGCGGCGGGAGGCGCCAACCACCGCGGCGGCATGGCCGGCGCCGCCCGGAACGCCGACCCTCCCCGAGAGGCCGCTATCCGGGCACACGCCTTCCCAATCCCTCGCCGGATCAGAAATCCCAGTCCTCGTCCTCGGTCGCCACCGCCTTGCCGATGACATAGGACGAGCCGGAGCCCGAGAAGAAATCGTGGTTCTCGCTGTCGGGCGAAAGCGCCGCCAGGATCGCCGGATTCACCTCGCAGGCGGCGGGCGGGAACAGCGCCTCGTAACCGAGATTCTGCAATGCCTTGTTGGCGTTGTAATGCAGGAAGGCCTTCACGTCCTCGGTCAGCCCGATCCCGTCGTAAAGCTCCTCGGTATATTTCTGCTCGATGTCGTAAAGATCGAAGATCAGCGCGAAGGCGAAATCCTTCAGCTCCTGCCGCCGCTCTTCCGACACCCGCTCCAGCCCGCGCTGGTATTTGTAGCCGATGTAATAGCCATGCACCGCCTCGTCGCGGATGATGAGGCGGATCAG
>JBDHSR010000397.1:0-3345 GCA_039808305.1 Gemmobacter sp.
GCGCTGATCCATGTCGGCGCGCATGGCACGCTGGAATGGCTGCCCGGCAAGGCGGTGGCGCTGTCGGCCGAATGCTGGCCCGAGGCGCTGATCGGGTCCTTGCCGGTGATCTATCCCTTCATCGTCAACGATCCCGGCGAGGCGGCGCAGGCCAAGCGGCGGATCGGCGCGCTGACGCTCGGCCATATGCCGCCGCCGCTCGCGCAATCCGCCACCCCGGCGGGCCTTGCCCATCTGGAGCGGCTGCTGGACGAATATTCCACCGCCGACGGGCTCGACCCCGCGCGGCGCGACCGGCTGATCGCCGAGGTGCGGCAGGAGGCGCAGGCGGCGGGGGTGGAGGCCGATCTGGGGCTGGCCTCCGACGCCTCGGCGGCGGAGGCGATCACCCGCATCGACCGCTTCGTCTGCGACATCAAGGAAAGCCAGTATGGCGCGGGACTGCATGTCTACGGGCAGGCGCCGGGCGAGATGGAGGGGCTGATTGCCGCGCTGGAGGCGCGCCATGTGGCGGCGGGGCCGTCCGGCTCGCCCTATCGGGGGCGCGGCGACGTGCTGCCCACCGGCCGCAACCTCTATGCCGTCGATCCCCGCGCGGTGCCGACGCAGGGCGCCCATGCGCAGGGGGTGAAGCTGGCCGAGGAGCTGGTCCGGCGGCATTTGCAGGATCATGGCGATTATCCCCGGTCGCTGGTGGTCGATCTCTGGGGCTCGGCCACCATGCGCACGGCGGGCGAGGAATTCGCCATGGCGCTGCATCTGGCCGGCCTCGCCCCCGATTGGGACAGCGCGAGCGGCCGGGTGACCGGCTTCGCCGTGCTGCCGCTGGCCCTGCTCGGCCGGCCCCGGATCGACGTGACGCTGCGGGTCTCCGGCCTCTTCCGCGACGTGTTCCCCGGCCTCGCGCAGCTTTTCGAGGCGGCGGCGGAGGCCTTGGCGGGGCGCGAGGAAAGCCCGGCGGACAATCCCTATCTCACGCGCGCCCCCCGCGTCTTCGGCCCGAAACCGGGGCTTTACGGCATGGGCATGGGCGAGGCGCTGGAGGATTACTCCGCCGAGGGCCGCGCGGCGGCGGGCGAGGCCTGGCTCGCGGCGAGCAGTTGGGCGATCGACGCGCAGGGCGCCACGCTTCCCGCCCGCGCGGCGCTGGAGGCGCGGGTGCTGGCCGCCGACGGCTTCGCCCATGTGCAGGATCTGGCGGAGACCGACCTGCTGCTCGCCTCCGACTATGCGGCGCATGAGGGCGGCTTCGCCGCCGCCGTGGCGCGGCTGGGCGGCGCGGCGCCGGCGCTCTACCATCTCGACGCCACCCGCCCCGACCGGCCGCAGGCCCGCAGCCTGGCCGAGGAGATCGCCCGCGTGGTGCGGGCGCGGGCGGCGAACCCGGACTGGGCGACGGCGATGATGGCGCATGGCTGGCGCGGCGGGGCGGAAATCGCCGCGACGCTCGACCATCTCGCGGCCTTCGCGCATCTGACGCGGGCGGTGCCGGCGCATCTGATCGACCTTTACCATGCGGCGACCCTGGGCCGCGACGACCTGGTGGCGTTCCTGGCGCGGGAGAACCCGCAGGCGCTGGCCGCCCTGCGCGCCCGGTTCGCGGGTTTGCGCGAGGCCGGGCTCTGGCTCAGCCGGCGCAACCATTGGGAGGGCGCGGCATGAGCGGCGCGCGCGAGGGGGGCTTTCCGCCCCCCACGGGGCCTGAAGGCCCCTCCCCCCGAGGATATTTGGGCCAGAATGAAACTGCGCCGGTGGTTCAGGGCCCCGTGGTTCAGGGTTGGTGCCCCGGCGCGCTGCGCCCGATGGCGTCGGGTGACGGGTTGGTGGTGCGGGTGCGGGTGCCCTTGGGGCGGCTTTCCGCCGCGCAGGCGCGCGGGGTGGCGGCGCTGGCGGCGGCGCATGGCAATGGGCTGATCGACCTTTCGGCGCGGGCCAATGTGCAGTTGCGCGGGGTGACGGCGGAAAGCCATGCGCCGCTGGTCGCGGGGCTGCGCGGGCTGGGGCTGATTGACGCCGATGTGGCGCGGGAGACCCGGCGCAATATCGTGGTGCAGCCGTTCCATGCGCCGGGCGACGGGACGCTGGAACTGGCCGGGGCGCTGATGGCGGCGCTGGCCGCCGAGGATGCGCCGGTGCTGCCGGGGAAGTTCGGCTTTGCCGTCGATTGCGGGCCGCGGCTTGTGCTGGAGAATGTGGCCGCCGACATCCGGTTGGAGCGGCGGGACGGGCGGCTGGCGTTACGCCCGGATGGCGCGGCGCGCGGCAAGGTGGTGAGCGCGGCGGGGGCGGCGGATGAGGCGCTGGCGCTGGCGCGCTGGTTCCTCGCCTCGGGCGGGGTGCGGGAGGGGCGCGGCCGGATGGCGGCGCTGGTCGCGCGGGCCGGGCTGCCGGAGGGGTTCGATCTGCCGGTGGCGCCCGAGCGGTTCGCCGCGCAGCCGGGAGCCTGTAAACAGGGCTTCCTCGTCGGGTTCGAGTTCGGGCAGATGCGGGCGGAGATGCTGGCGGCGCTGGCCGATCTCGGCGCGTTGCGGGTGACGCCCTGGCGGATGCTGCTGATCGAAGGCGCGGCCGAGGCGCCCGCCCTGCCCGGCCTCATCACCGATCCCGCCGACCCGATGCTGCGGGTGGTGGCCTGCACCGGCGCGCCGGGTTGCGTGCAGGCCCTTGCCCCGACGCGTGATCTGGCGCGGGCGCTCGCGCCGCATGTGCCGGGCCTGCTGCATGTCTCGGGCTGCGCCAAGGGGTGCGCCCATCCGGGCCCGGCGCCGCTCACCCTCACCGCCACGCCCGCGGGTTTCGCGCTGATCCGCAATGGCGCGGCCTGCGATGCCCCGCTTTCCCTCCATTCCGAAGCCGCGCTGCGGGCGCGGCCCCAGATCCTGACAGAGTGACCATGCCCCACGCTTATGAAACCGACGGCGCCAAGATCTATCTGCAATCCTTCGCCACCATCCGGGCCGAGGCCGATCTCGCCCGCTTCACCGCCGAGGAAGAGGTGGTGGCGGTGCGCATGATCCATGCCGCCGGGATGGTGGGGCTGGAGGCGCATCTGCGATTCACCCCCGGCATGGCGGTGGCGGCGCGGACGGCGCTGGAGGCCGGCGCGCCGATCCTCTGCGATGCGCGGATGGTCTCCGAGGGGATCACCCGCGCCCGGCTGCCCGCCGGCAACGCGGTGATCTGCACGCTGCACGACCCGGCGGTGCCGGGGATGGCGCAGGCGATGGCCAATACCCGCAGCGCGGCGGCGGTGGAGCTGTGGCGGCCGCATCTGGCCGGCGCCGTGGTGGCGATCGGCAATGCGCCGACCGCGCTGTTCCACCTGCTGAACATGCTGGAAGACCC
>JBDHSR010000398.1:0-3322 GCA_039808305.1 Gemmobacter sp.
CGATCCCGCCAAGGGCGCCGACATCCTGTTTAGACAATACGGGCTAATCTCGGCCTCAACCGCCCAGCTGGCCCGCGACCTCGCCGCCCAGAACCGGCAGGCCGAGGCGCAGGCCGTGCTGATCAAAGCCCTGCCGGCCAATCTTGCCGATGCGGAGGAGGCCACCACCGCGCTCGGCCGGGCGTGGGATTTTGTCTGGCGCAAGGCCAGCGGCGCCGGTGATGCCATTGGTGGCGCCATCAACCGGGTTTTCGACGGGCCGACCCTCGAAGAGCAGATCGCCGAAGTCCGCAAGCGGATCGAGAGCGCGAATGGCACAGACTGGTCGGGTGGCATTTTTGGCGACCGAACTGGTGGCGTTTATGCCGGCGCTTATGATCAGGACGTGGATCTGCTGGCCGACTTGACCCGCGAGAAGCGCAGCCGGGACGAGGCAGCCGTGCGCGAACGTCAGCTGGCCGAAGACCGCCGCAAGACCGCCGCCGCCCTGGCGATCACCGAGAAATCGCCGGCGAATGCGACGGCGCTGCGGGAACAGCAGTTGCGCAACGAGATGGCGGCCCTGCAGGGCGCCCGGAACGCCAGCGGGATCTCCGACGATCAGCGCGCCTCGATCGACCGCTCGATCGAGGCCAAGGCCCGCGCCCTCGACGGTCTCGCGAACAAGACCGTCTACCAGAACACGCTGGATCAGATCGGCATCCAGCTCGCCAGCGAGCGCAACCCGCTGCGGCAGGCCGAGCTGGTGCTGATGCAGACCATGCTGGGATCGGCCGACAAGGAAATCACCTGGGCGGAAGCCTCGGCCGAGGCGATGCGGGCGCGCAACCGGGTCATGGGCGAGGCGATGGGCGCGGCGCAGGCGCAGTCGGCCGATATGCGCGTCGAACTGGAAATCCGCGCCCGGCTGAACCAGCAGGTCGGCGCCGGCCTGATAACCTCCGAGGAGGCCAACCGGCTCCTGCGCGAGGAGATCGAACTGCACGCGCTGGTCGCCGCCGCCGCCGAGGCCAATGGCACGAAACAGGCTGACCTGAACAAGATCATCGCCGAGCGCCGAGCGCTCTCGGCCGAGCTCGCCCACGAGGAAAAGCGCGCCCAGGCCACCGAGGCGCTGATCGACTACGGCCGTGCGCAGACCGAGCAGCTGGACCGGCTGCGGCTGGAAGCCTCGCTGATCGGCGCCACCGACCGAGAACGCGCCCGGGCGCTGGCCGCCCATGAAGCGGAGGCCGAGCTGCGCCGCCGCTCCACTGAAATCACCGCCGGGCAGATTGCCCAGGCCCGCGACCAGGCCGAGGCCATGGCCGATTACCGCGCCGAGGTCGGCAGGCTGGCCGATGCCTGGGACAGCGTCGAGAGCGCCGCCGGCTCCGCGATCGACGGCATGGTCGATGGCTTGCTCGGCGGCGATCTCTCGGACGCGCTGCGCAGCATCGGGCAGGAGGCCATCGGCCTCGTCTCCGAGCTGAGCCTCAAGAACCCGCTGAAGAACGCGATCCTCGGCAGCGATCTGCCGACCATGGCGGATGTCGGCGGGATGTCAGGAATTCTCCGCCGCCTGTTCGGCGGCGGCTCGGCCGAGGCCGCGCAGCTCTCGGTCAGCGCCATGAATGCCGCCTCGATGGCGGTGACCACGCCCATGGTGCAGATCACCGCCGGCACCATCGCCGGCCACCTGCCGGGCGGCGCCGGCGGCATGGGCCATGCGGGCGGCGCGGCGGGCTATTCCGGCCTGCCCGGCTCGGGCGATGTGCAATCGCAGATCTGGGCGTTTTTCGCGGGCAAGGGGCTCGCGCCGCATCAGATCGCCGGCATCATGGGCAATGTCGCGGCCGAGAGCGCGTTCAACCCGCTGGCCGTGGGCGATGCGGGGCAGGCGTTCGGCCTGTTCCAGCACAATAATCGCAAGGGGGCGCTGTTCGATTTCATCGGCGGGCAGGGCAACCTCGGCAACGTCCAGGCGCAACTTGAATTCGCCTGGCAGGAGCTGATGACCTCGGAAAACGGGCCGTTCCGGCGGCTCATGGCCTCGACCAATGTCTACGACGCCACGCATGCATTCACCGGCTTCGAGAGGCCCTCGGGCTACAGCGCCTCAGACCCGCAATCCGCCCATGGCTGGGACCGCCGCCTTGCCGGCGCCGAGGCGGCGATGGCGAAATTCGAGGGCACCACGGCCACCGCGCAGACCCAGCTGGGCCAGCTCGGCACCGGCGCGGCGCAGCTCGGCACCGGGTTGCAGTCGTTCGGCGCCAACCTCGCCGGCACCTTGCAGGGCATCGGCGCGAGCTATGGCCCGGGCGGGGCCTTTGTCGGCGGGCTGCTCGGCGCTGGCCTCAAATGGCTGACGGGCGGCAGTTTCGAGGTCGGCGGCTGGACCGGGCCGGGCGCCACCACCGACGTCGCGGGCGTGGTCCATGCCGAGGAGTATGTCTTCGACGCCGCCGCCACGCGCCGGATCGGGGTCGGCAATCTGGAGGCCCTCCGCAAGGGCGCGCTGCGCGGCTATCGCGAGGGTGGCTATGTGGTCGGCGGCCAGCCCCCGATCCCGGCCCGCGCCTCTGGCCCCGCCTCGGCCGAGGCCGGCGGCGCCGGCGGCGGCGCGCCCCGCGTCCTGGAGGCTCATATCAATGTGTCCGGCACCGGCAGCCAGGAGGTGCAGGAGGCCGGACGCCGGGGCATCCAGGCGGCGCTGGAGGATTTCGTGCGCGAGGCGCTGCCGGGCCATGTGCGGCTGATCGTCAACGATCCGTGGCGGGGTTGACGATGGCCTACAGCTTTCCCCTGCCGCGCGCACAATTCATGGACCTGTTGCCGATCCGCGAGATGACCTTCGATCTCCCGGAGGCGGTGGAGCTGTCGCAGACCGGCGGTGGTGAAATCCTGACGGCCGATCTCGGCACCCGGCTGTGGCAGGGCGAGATCCAGCTCGGCGACATGACCGCCGACGAGGCGGCCGAGGCGCTGGCGATGCTGGACGTGCTGCGGCGCGCCGGCGGCAGCTTCATGTGCCATGACGTCTCGCGGCCGTTCCCGCGCTTCGACCTGACCGGCGCCGCGATCTCCGGCGCCTCGCCCAAGCTGGCAGCGGTCCATGCCAGCACCCGCGAGGTGCAGTTCTCGGGCCTGCCGGCCAATTTCCAACTGCGCCGGCACGATTATTTCGCCTCCAGCTACGGCTCCAACCCGGTGCGGTTCGGCCTGCATCGCCTCGCTGCCCCGGTGACCGCCAATGCCTCCGGTGCGACCGGCTGGGTCGAGGTCTCCCCCAATATCCGGCCCGGCTGGGTCACCAACGTGGCCGTCAGCTTTTCGCGGG
>JBDHSR010000399.1:0-3318 GCA_039808305.1 Gemmobacter sp.
CGCCGCGCCGCTATCTGGGCGTGGCGGTGCCGGAGATCGACGCGCTGGCCCAGGACTGGCGCGCCGGACTGACGCTGGAGGGGCGCGTCGCCCTCGCCGACGCGCTCTGGCAAAGCGATGTCCACGAGGCGCGCATCGCCGCCGCGAAACTGCTGACCCAGGCCCGCATCCGCCCCGACGATGCGGTCTGGTCCCTGTTCTGCCGCTGGGTGCCGCAATTCGACGCCTGGGCCATCGCCGACCATGCCTGCAAGGCGGGCGACCGGCGGGTCATGGCCGATCTCTCCCGCCTCGACACGGTGGAAGGCTGGACCCGCTCCGACCACATGTGGTCGCGCCGCGCCGCGCTGGTGGTCACCCTGCCGCTGACCCGGCTGAACCACCCCAAACCCGCCGAATCCGCCGCGCGGGAGCGGGTGCTCGGCTGGGCCGCCGGCTATGTCTCCGATCCCGACTGGTTCATCCAGAAGGCGGTCGCCTGGTGGCTGCGGGACCTGTCGAAACACGACCCCGCCCGCAGCGCCGCCTTCCTCGCCGAACATGGCGCCCGGATGAAACCCTTCGCCCGCAAGGAGGCCGCGCGCCTGCTGCCCGAGGGCTGACCGCCTGTCTTCAACCTGATCCAAATACCCGGCCTCATCGCCCGGCCCGCGCGACGCATGGGTATTTGGATCAGGTTGAAGCCGCAAGATACGGTGCCGGTCTTCCCCGCGCCCATCTTCATCTTGGCCCAAATACCCCAAAGGCCGCGCCAGCCGGCGCGGCGGCGGGGGTCAGCGCCGATAGACCTCCACCTCCGGCAGATCGGTCAGCGAGAGCCCGAGCGCGCGATAGGCGGCGAGCGACAGCTGCGCCGCCCCCTCGCCCGGCTGCAGCTCGACCTGCACCGTCTTGCCCGCGGCGGTCTTCACCAGCCCCGGCCCGGCCTGTTCCACCAGCGCCGAGCGCAGCCAGAACCCGGCGACGGTCGGCGCGCCGAGGCTGACCGCCACCCGGCCGAGCGGCGCCTCGGCCGCCGGGGCGGGCGTCGCGGTGGCGGCGGCGCGCTGTTCGGGGGTCGTGGTGTCCAGCGTCTCGGCGGTGCGGGCGCCGGGACGCGGCGGCGGGGCGGAAAGCCCCGGCTGCGCCACCTGCGGCGCGGGTTCCGGCGCCGGCGCGGCCGCGCGCTTGCCGAGGATCGGCAGGCCGGAACAACCGCCCAGCAGCACGGCCAGGGTCAGCAGCGGCAGGATCGGGCGCATCATCTTCTCCGTCACGGCATCACCAATACGATAGTCGGGGGGAAACGGCGCATCAACCGTCGGATTCGCGCTTGTCGGCCCTCCGCCGACTGCCTACTTTCCAGGCATGGACGCGCCGCTGATCGACCCTTTCGCCAGAGCCATCCGATACCTGCGGGTCTCGGTGACGGATCGCTGCGATTTCCGCTGCGTCTACTGCATGTCGGAACACATGACCTTCCTGCCCAAGGCCGACCTGCTGACGCTGGAGGAACTGGACCGGATGTGTTCCACCTTCGTGCGGCTCGGGGTGCAGAAGCTGCGGATCACCGGCGGCGAGCCCCTGGTGCGCAAGGGCATCCTGTCCTTCTTCCGCGCCATGTCGCGCCATCTGGATAGCGGCGCGCTGACGGAACTGACGCTGACCACCAATGGCAGCCAGCTCGGCCGTTTCGCGCGGGAGCTGGCGGATTGCGGGGTGCGGCGGGTCAATGTCTCGCTCGACACGCTGGATCCGGAGAAATTCGCCGCGATCACCCGCTGGGGCCGGCTGGGCCAGGTGCTCGACGGCATCGCCGCCGCGCGCGAGGCGGGGCTGCGGGTGAAGATCAACGCCGTGGCGCTGAAGGGCGTGAACGAGGACGAGCTCTTCCCGCTGGTCGAGTGGTGCGGGCGCGAGGGGCACGACCTGACCTTCATCGAGGTCATGCCGATGGGCGATCTGGGCAACGAGGACCGGCTCGACCAGTACTGGTCGCTGCGCGACCTGCGGGCGCGGCTCGCCACCCGCTACAGCCTCACCGATCTGGCGGAGCGCACCGGCGGCCCGGCGCGCTATGTCCGGCTGGAGGAGACCGGCCAGAAGATCGGCTTCATCACGCCGATGACGCATAATTTCTGCGAAAGCTGCAACCGGGTGCGGCTGACCTGCACCGGCGAGCTTTACATGTGCCTCGGGCAGGAGGACGTGGCCGACCTGCGCGCGCCGCTGCGCGCCGGCCCGGATGACGCGCCGCTGGAGGCCGCGATCCGCGCCGCCATCGCCCGCAAGCCGAAGGGCCACGATTTCGACTATTCCCGCCAGCGCGTCGCCGGCCGGATGACCCGCCACATGAGCCATACGGGTGGTTGAGCGGTTCCTGCCCCCGCATGGCCGGCTGCACAATGCGCTGGTCCATCTGCTGCCGGCGATGCACCGGCCGAAGACCCGCGAGATCTGGCGCGCCGCGCTGACCGCCGGGGGGGCGCTGGCCGCCTGCGCGCTCGGCCTCTCGTGGTTCGGCGGCGGCGCGCCCGGCTACGGGCTGATCGCGCCGCTCGCCGCCTCGGCCTTCCTGCTCTTCGCGGTGCCGAACAGCCCGCTGGCGCAGCCCTGGTCGGCGGTGGTCGGCAATATGGCCAGCGCGCTGGTCGCGGTCGCGGTGCTGCATCTCGGCCTGCCCCTGCCCGCCACCATCGGGCTGGCGGTGGGCGGCGCCTTCATGGCGCAGATGGCGTTGCGCGCCATGCACCCGCCGGCGGCGGCGGTGGCGCTGGCCGCCGTGCTGGGCGGGCAGCAGACGCTGGAGGCGGGCTTCGCCTTCGTCTTCCTGCCGGTGGGGCTGGACACGCTCCTGCTCGTGGCGCTCGCCATCGCGCTCAACCGGGCGACGGGCCGGGTCTATCCGTTCCGCCTGCCCTCCGACGCGCCGATGCCGCCGCCGCCGCAGCGCCGCGACCTGCCGCCGCCGGAAGAGCTGGAGGAGTTGCTCGACACGCTGCGCCTCTCGGCCAATATCGGGGTCGAGGATCTCCGCCGCGTGCTGGAGGAGATCGAGCGGCGCCACCCGCATCTGCCGAAGCCCGCCATCGGCTAGGACGGATCGACATCCGGCCCGACCGGCAAGGCCCTATCCGGTTGGGAAACCGATCCGCCGCCCGCCAGATACCGGCGATCGCGACCCCGTGCGAGCCCGCTCCCCGCCCGGAACGAGATAGGCAGTGGCGCCGGACAGCGCCCGACCGCCCCCTCCGGCCGAGCCCTTCGGTGACGCTGGCGCGACGATCCGGGTCAGGCGGTGCTCACCCCATAAAGCGCAAACCACAATCGCCCCTGCCC
>JBDHSR010000400.1:0-3314 GCA_039808305.1 Gemmobacter sp.
GCGCTGCATGGCGCGGGGGCGCTGTTCGCCAAGGGCAAGCTGAAGCATTCCTACCCGCATAGCTGGCGCTCCAAGGCGCCGCTGATCTATCGCAACACGCCGCAATGGTTCGCCGCCATCGACAAGGTGCTGGATGACGGCATGGGCACCTATGGCGACACGATCCGCGCCCGCGCGCTGCATTCGATCAACCAGCTGGTGCAGTTCACCCCGGTCTCCGGCCGCAACCGGCTGCATTCGATGATCGAGGCCCGGCCCGACTGGGTGCTGTCGCGCCAGCGCGCCTGGGGCGTGCCGCTGACCTGCTTCACCCGGAAGGGCGCGAGACCGACCGACCCGGACTTCCTGCTGCGCAACCCCGAGGTCAATGCCCGCATCGCGGCGGCGTTCGAAGCCGAGGGCGCCGATGTCTGGTATGTGCAAGGCTTCAAGGAACGGGTGCTGGACGGCATCGTGAACCCCGAGGATTACGAGCAGGTGTTCGACGTGCTCGACGTGTGGTTCGACTCGGGCTCCACCCATGCCTTCGTGCTGCGCGACCGGCCCGATGGCACGGCGGACGGCCTCGCCGATCTTTATCTGGAGGGCACCGACCAGCATCGCGGCTGGTTCCATTCCTCGCTGCTGCAAGCCTGCGGCACCAAGGGCCGCGCGCCCTATCGCGGCGTGCTGACCCATGGCTTCACGCTGGACGAGAAGGGCATGAAGATGTCCAAATCGCTCGGCAATACCGTGGCGCCGCAACAGGTGATCGACGAATACGGCGCCGACATCCTGCGGCTCTGGGTGGCGCAATCCGACTATACGGTCGACCTGCGCATCGGGAAGGAGATCCTGAAGGGCGTCGCCGACAGCTATCGCCGGCTGCGCAACACCATGCGCTATATCCTCGGCAATCTCGCCGGCTTCACCGAGGCCGAGCGGCTGCCCGCCGCCGAGATGCCGGAACTGGAGCAATGGGTGCTGCACCGTCTGGCGGAACTGGATGCCGAGGTGCGCAAGGGCTATGCCGCCTATGACTTCCAGGGGGTGTTCCAGAAGCTCTTCACCTTCTGCACCGTCGATCTCAGCTCGGTCTATTTCGACATCCGCAAGGACGTGCTTTACTGCGACGCGCCGGACAGCCCGCGCCGCCGCGCCGCGCGCAGCGTGCTCGACATCCTGTTCCACCGGCTGACCACCTGGCTCGCCCCGATCCTCGTCTTCACCATGGAAGAGGTCTGGCTCTGCCGCTTCCCCGAAGAGGGGTCCTCGGTCCATCTGCAAGACATGCCCGACACGCCGAAGGACTGGCTGAACGAGGCGCTGGCGGCGAAATGGGCCAGGGTGCGGCAGGCGCGCCGCGTGGTGACCGCGGCCTTGGAGGTGCAGCGCACGGCCAAGGTGATCGGCGCCTCGCTGGAGGCCGCGCCGGTGGTGCATGTCGAGGACACCGAGGTGCTGAAGGCGCTGAAATCGGTGGATTTCGCGCAGGTCTGCATCACCTCGGCCATCTCGCTCACCGCCGATCCGGCGCCGGGCGAGGCGTTCCGCCTGCCCGAGATCCCCGGCATCGCCGTGGTGTTCGAGACGGCGGAGGGCGAGAAATGCGCCCGCTGCTGGCAGATCCTGCCGGATGTGGGCAGCCACAAGCACCCGCAGACTTGCGCCCGCTGCGACGCGGCGCTCGGTTAACGATCCCGGATCAGGGGCAGGCAGGCGCTTGCCCCGGTCATCTCCTCGGCCTCCGCCCGGTCGAGGCCGATGTCCCTCAGCAATCGGTCGTCGCGCCGGGCCAGCAACCGGCCCAGCGACAGCCGCATCGCGGCCCGGTCGCGCCAGCGGCGCAGGATGGTGATCAGCATTCGGCGTCTCCTTCCCGCCCTGTCTGTCGCAGGCGTTGACATCAGACAAACGAATAGATTTTATGCACGGCATTCATCCGGTTGATGCCATGCTCCCCGCCTTCGACAGCGATCTCCTGCGCAGCTTCCTCGCCCTGGCCGAGACCGGCAGCGTCACCGCCGCCGCCGGACGGCTGGGGCGCACGCAATCGGCGGTGAGCATGCAGTTGCGCCGGCTGGAAGAGGCGGCGGGCCGGCGGCTGTTCGAGCGGCGGCCGCGCGGGCTGGGGCTGACCCCGGCGGGAATGCAGCTCCTGCCCTATGCGAGGCAGGTCGAGACCCTGCTGGCCGAGGCCGCCCGCGCGCTCGGCACCACCCAGGCCGCGCCGATCCGCCTCGGCCTGCCGCCGGAATATTGCGAGCTGCTGCTGCCGCTCCTGCTGCCCGCGCTGGCCGAGGCGCATCCCGAGACCGGCCTGCATGTGCGCAGCGACTATTCCGCCGCCAGCCTCGCCGCGCTGGAGGCGGACGAGCTGGACCTCGCGGTGGTGTTCGACAGCGGCATCACCCCGGCCGAGGGCGAGCTGCTGGCGCTCGACCCGACGGTCTGGGTCACCTCCTGCCGCCACGGGCAGCACCTGCGCCGGCCGCTGCCCATCGCCACCTATTTCAACTCGGTCTGGTGCGAGACCCTGCTGCGCGGCTCGCTGGAACGGCGCGGCATCCCCTACCAGCCGGTTTTCGCCTGCGACACCACGCATGGCTTCTGGAGCGCCCTGCGCGGCGGCATCGCCGTGGCGGCGCTGACCCGCAGCACCATCCCCGAGGGCTGCCGCGAGTTGACCGAGGAGGACGGCTTTCCGCTGGTCGACGCCTCCAGCGTGATCCTGCGGCGGCGCAAGGGCGCGGCCAGCCCGGCGGAGGCGACGCTGGTGCAGTTGCTGCGCCGGATCTTCGCCGACCTGCTGCCCGCCCGCGCCTGACTGGCGGCGCGGCCGGCTTCGTGGCAGGATGGCCGCATGACGCTGCATTCCCCCTTCGGCCCGCTGTCGCTGCGCGCGATGGACGGGCGGCTGACCGCGCTGATCTGGGGCGCCTCCCCCACCCCGCCCTCGGCGCTGGAGGCCGAGGGGCTGCGGCAGCTGGCGGAATATTTCGACCGCCGGCGCAGCATCTTCGACCTGCCGCTCGACTGGGGAAGCGGGCTGCACGCGCAGGTGCGCCGCGCCATGGCCGCGATCCCGCTGGGCGAGACGCGGACCTATGGCGAGATCGCGCGCGAGATCGGCGCGCCGGCGCAGGCGGTGGGGCAGGCCTGCGGCGCCAACCCGCTGCCGATCCTGATCCCCTGCCACCGGGTGCTGGGGCGCAACACCCTCGGCGGCTTCTCCGCCCCCGGCGGGGTGGAGACCAAGGTGGCGCTCCTGCGCTTCGAGGGGGCGGCGGGGCTGCTGATCTGACGCGCCGGGGCGAGACGAGGGCGATGGAAGG
>JBDHSR010000401.1:0-3314 GCA_039808305.1 Gemmobacter sp.
GCCCGGCCCTTGGGGCTTTGCCGCAGATCGGCGGTGGCCTTGAACGACGGGCACATCGGCGTGGCCGCCGCGTAGCTGAGGCATTGCGCATTGCCGTTGCAGCGGAAGGCGCGGGTCAGCGGGTCGCCCTCGGGCGCGTTGAACGGGCGGAAGGGCGTGGTGGCGATGCCCATGATCGCCTCGGCCGGGCCGACCAGCTTGCCGGGGTTGTAGCGGCCCGCCGGATCGAAGGCCGCCTTCACGCCTTGCAGCGCGGCATAGGTCTCGGCCCCGATCCAGTCGCGCAGATAGGCGCCGCGCACCCCCTTGCCATGTTCGCCCCAGAAGATGCCGCCATGCTGCCGGGTCAGCGCAAAGACCGCATCCGACACCGCCACCAGTTTGGCGCGGTCGGCCACCGCGTCGATGTCCAGCGCCGGGCGGATGTGCAGGCAGCCGACATCGACATGGCCGTAGATGCCGAAGCCCAGCCCATGCGCCGCCAGCAGCGCCAGGAACCCGTCGATGAAGGCGGGCAGGTTTTCCGGCGGCACCACGCAATCCTCGACAAAGGCCACCGGCCGGGCGGGGCCGTCGACCTTGCCCAGCAGCCCCACCCCGGCGGAGCGGATCGCCCAGAGGCTGCGGATCTCCGCCGGATCGGCGGCCTCGTGGATCGCCTGCGCGCCGGGCAGGCTAGCCAGCAGGGCACGGCACGCTTTGACGCGGCGGGCCAGCAGGGCGGCATCGTCACCGTTGAATTCGATGAAGGTATAGGCCAGCCGCTGCCCCGCGGGCGAGTGCAGCGCGGGCGGCAGACCGGCGAGGATGCCGGCGCCGGCGGCCAGTGCCTGCACGGTTTCGTCCATCACCTCGATGGCGGTCGGGTCGGCGGCCAGCAGCGGCGTGGCGGCGGCCAGCGCATTGCGGAAACTGTCGAAACCGACCACCAGCAGGTGCTTTTCCGCCTCGATCCGGCGCAGCTTGACCCGGATGCGGGTGATGACGCCCAAGGTGCCCTCGGCGCCCAAGAGCAGCCGCCACCACTCGAACCCGTCGGGCGGGCAGGCGCGATCCAGATCGTAGCCGGTGAAGCGGCGGTTCAGCCGGGGGGTATGGGCGACGAAGGCGTCGCGCCCGGCGTGGGCGGCGGCCTCGGCCCGCTCCAGCATCGCTTGCGCCCAGTCCGGCACCGGGGAAAGGCTGTTCAGCAGCCCCTCGGGCCGGGCCAGTTCCAGCCCCAGGATGTTGTCGCTGGTCTTGCCGTAGATGCGCGACCCCTTGCCGGAGGCGTCGGTCGACACCATGCCGCCGATGGTGCAGCGGCTGGAGGTGGAGGTTTCCGGCGCGAAGAACCAGCCCTGCGGGCGCAGCTTTTCGTTCAGATCGTCCAGCACCATGCCGGGTTCCACCTCGGCCCAGCCTTCGGCGGGATCGACCGCCAGCAGCCGGTTCATGTGCCGCCGCATGTCGAGGATCAGCCCGCGGTTCAGGCTTTGCCCGTTGGTGCCGGTGCCGCCGCCGCGCGCGGTGATCGCGACATCGGCTAGGTCCGGCCGCGACAGCGCTGCCACCAGCCGCTGCGTATCGGCGGCATCCAGGGGGGCGGCGATCACGTCGGGGGTGATCTGGTAGACCGAATTGTCGGTGGACATCGCGGCGCGCAGCGCGCGGTCGGTCTCGATCCCGCCTTGGAAACCGGCATCGCGCAGGGCGGCGGTCAGGGTCGAGATGGCGTACTGGGTCATGGCGGGTCTCCGGCGGGTGACAGGACGGTTGAACCACAGAAGCGTCGTTCGTAATATCGGAACGTCATGAAGATGAATTCTGAAAACCTGAATATAAACCTACGGCATCTGAAGGCGCTGCACGCGATCCGGGCGCATGGATCGTTCGCGCGGGCGGCGGCGGAGCTTGGGGTGGTGCCTTCGGCGCTGACCGAGACCATCCGCCAGTTCGAAGAGGCGGCGGGGGCGGCGCTCTTCGACCGCAGCCAGCGGCCCCCAGCGCCGACGGCGCTGGCGCTGACCTTCCTGAACGAGACGCAGCCGCTGCTCGACGGGCTGGACCGGGCGCTGGTGCGGCTGCGCGCCGGCGGGCCGGCGGCGGGGCGGCTGGCGATCGGCTGCACCCCTTCGGCGATCGGCGATCTGGTCGCCCCGGCGCTGGCGCGGTTCCGCGCCGCGCATCCCCTGGTGCGGCTCAGGGTGCATGACGACATCGCCGAACAGCTGGCCCGGCTGGTGGCCGATGGCGCGCTGGATCTGGCGGTGGCCGGCCGGGCGCTGCATTCCGCAGACCTGCGCCAGACCGAGATCCGGCGCGATCCCTTCGGGCTGGCCTGCGCCGCCGGGCATCCGCTGGCCGGGCGCGAGACGGTCGCGCTGGCCGAGATCGACCCGGCGGAGGTGATCGCGCTCGACCCCGGCACCGGCACGCAGCAATTGCTGGCCGATTGCCCCGCCGTGCCGCCGGCGCTGCGCATGGGCGCGATGGAGGCGCATTCGACCATCGCCCAGATCAGCCTGATCCGCGCCGGGCTGGGGGTGGCGCTGTTGCCGCGCAATGCGCTGCTGCTGTTCGGCGACCCGGCGCTGCGCTTTGTTCCGCTCGGCGATCTCGACCTGTGGCGCAGCCTCTATCTGCTGCTGCCGGCGCGGCGGCGGCTGTCGGCCCCGGCGCAGGCGCTGGCCGATCTGCTGAAGGCCGGCGAAACAGGGTGACATTTCCGTCGGCAAAGTTATTCTTTGCGAAAGACGGGCCGGTCGCCCGAGGGGAAGGGAGGGCGGCATGACCGCCAGGGTCAGGCTTCCACCGCTGAATTCGCTGCGGGTGTTTCACGCCGTGGTGCGCCACCGCTCGCTGCGCGAGGCGGCGGAGGAGCTCTATGTCTCGCCGCAGGCGGTGGGCCAGCAGGTGCGCCTGCTGGAAGAGGCGCTTGGCGTCGTGCTGATGGAGCGCGAGGGGCGCGGCATCCGGCTGACCGAAAAGGCCATCACGCTGTCGCATTACATCAGCGCCGGTTTCGACGAATTCGAGGAGGGCATCCGCCGCGTCACCGGCCGGGCCGAACGCGAAAGGATCAACCTCAATGTCAGCCCCTATTTCGGCACCCGCTACCTGATGCCGCGGCTGGCCGAATTCCGCACCGCCGTGCCCGAGGCCGAGATCGGCCTGACCACGATGATCGACCTGGTGGATCTGGAACGCGACCAGATCGACCTCGCGGTGCAATGGGGCTACGGCGAACGCACCGATCTGCAAAGCCATCTGCTGATGCGCGACCCGAAGGTGATCTGCTGCCGCCCCGACATGGCCGAACGGATCGCCGGCCC
>JBDHSR010000402.1:0-3307 GCA_039808305.1 Gemmobacter sp.
GAAACGCCGTGGATCCATCTCGACATCGCGGGGACGGCGCTGCTGAAGGCCGAGACCGCGCTGGCGCCGAAGGGCGCGACCGGCTGGGGCGTGATGGCGCTGAACCGGCTGATCCGCGACCGTTACGAACGCTGAGGCGATGGCGGCGCTGGTCCTGTTCTACCACATCACCCGCTCCTCGGTGGAGGAGACGGCGCGGCTTCTGCTGGACCGCGCGCTCGGCGCCGGCTGGCGGGTGATGCTGCGCGGGGCCGATGCGAAGGGGCTGGAGCGGCTGGACCAATGGCTCTGGCTGAACCCCGAGGACGGGTTCCTGCCGCATGGGCTGGCGGGCGGGCCGCAGGACGCCGACCAGCCGGTGCTCTTGGGCACCGGCGCCATCGGCAACGGCGCGCAGGCGCTGATGCTGGTCGAGGGGGCGGAGCCGCACCCCGGCGAGGCGGCGGGGCTGGAACGGATCTGGGTGCTGTTCGACGGCCGCGACGAGGCGGCGGTGAACCGGGCGCGCGGGTTGTGGAAGGCCAGCGTCGCCGAGGGGCTGGCGGCGCAATACTGGTCCGAGGAAAGCGGCCGCTGGGCGAAGAAGGCCGATTCCGCCGGGGGCTGAAGCGGCCCGGAGCGCCGGGTCGGGTCGGCCTCGCCTGCCGGGATGTCGCCGGCGGGCGAGGCCGTCGCCTTTCTCAGGCGGCCTGGCGCGCGGGCGGGCCGTAGAAGCCGCGCCCCTCGGCCGCCATGTCGCGCAGGAGCTTCGGCGCGGCGAAGCGCGGGCCGAAGGCGGCTTCCAGCGCCTCGCAGATCTCCACCGCCCGGCCTGCGCCGAGGATGTCGAGCCAGCCGAACGGTCCGCCCGACCAGGGCGCGAAGCCCCAGCCGAGGATGGCGCCCACATCGCCCTCGCGGATGTCGGTCAGCACGCCTTCCTCCAGCGCGCGCACCGCCTCCAGCACCTGCGCCATCAAGAGCCGGTGCTGCACCTCGGCCAGATCGGGCTGGCCGTCGCGCACCGGCCATTCGGCGGCGAGCCCGTCCCAGAGGCCGAGGCGGTTGCCCTTCTCGTCATAGGCGTAGAAGCCCGCATTGGCCTTGCGGCCGAGCCGGCCCAGATCGGCCATGCGGAAGATCACCGCATCCACCGCGCCATCCGGATAGGCGTCGCCCATCGCGGCCTTGGTGGCCTTGGCGATCTTCACCCCGAGGTCGATGGAGGTCTCGTCCACCAGTTGCAGCGGCCCGAGCGGCATCCCCACCAGCTTCGCCGCGTTCTCGACCAGCGCCGGCTCCACCCCCTCGGCCACCATGCGGATGCCCTCGTTGATATAGGGGATGATGCAGCGGTTGGCGTAGAAGAACCGCGCGTCGTTCACCACGATCGGCGTCTTGCGGAGCTGGCGCACGAAGTCGAGCGCCTTGGCCACCGCGCGGTCGCCGGTCGCCTTGCCCCGGATGATCTCGACAAGGTTCATCTTGTCGACCGGGCTGAAGAAATGGATGCCGATGAACTGCTCGGGGCGTTGCGAGGCTTTCGCCAGCGCGGTGATCGGCAGGGTGGAGGTGTTGGTGGCGTAGATGCAGTCCGGCCCCACCGCCGCCTCGACCTTCGCCGTCACCTCGGCCTTCACCTTCGGATCCTCGAACACCGCCTCGACGATCAGGTCGCAGCCGGCGAGGGCGGCGTAATCGGTGGTGGCGGCGATGCGGCCCAGCACCTCGGCCTTCTTCTCCGCCGTCACCTTGCCGCGCTTCACGCCCTTGTCGAGCAGGCTTTCCGCATGGGCGCGGCCGCGCTCGGCGGCCTCTTGCGTGGCGTCGATCAGCACGACCTCGATCCCGGCATTGGCGGAGACATAGGCGATCCCGGCCCCCATCATCCCGGCGCCGATCACGCCGAGCCTTTTCACCGACTGATCCTCGATCTTCGGGCGGTTGGCGCCTTTCTCCAGCGCCTCCTTGTTGATGAAGAGGCTGCGGATCATCGCGGTGGAGGAGGGGTTCATCAGCACCGAGGTGAACTGCCGCGCCTCAATCCGGAGCGCGGTGTCGAAGGGCACCAGCGCGCCCTCGTAGACCGCGCTCAGCAACGCCTTCGCGGCGGGGTAGACCCCTTGCGTCTTGCCGTTCACCATGGCCGAGGCGCCGACGAAGGTCATGAAGCCCTGCGGGCTGTAGGGCGCGCCGCCGGGCATCTTGTAGCCCTTGGCGTCCCAAGGCTTCACCAGATCGGCCTCCCTGGCGGACAGCACCCAGGCCTTCGCCCGCGCCAGCAGCTCTTCCGGCGCCACCACCTCGTCGATGAGCCCGGCGGCCTTCGCGGCCTTCGGATCGCTCAGCTTGCCCTCCAGCAGGAAGGGCGCCGCCATCATCGCGCCGAGCTTGCGGGTGAGGCGCGTGGTGCCGCCGGCGCCGGGGAAGATGCCGACCAGGATCTCCGGCAGGCCGATCTTCGCCTTCGGATTGTCGGCCGCGATGATGCGGTGGCAGGCGAGCGGCAATTCGAGGCCGATGCCGAGCGCAGTGCCCGGCAGCGCCGCCACGACGGGCTTGCCGCCCTTCAGCGTCTTCGGGTCCATCCCGGCGCGCTCGATCTTGCGCAAGACGGCGTGCATCCGCATCACGCCGTCGAAGATCGCCTGCGCGCCGCCCTCGCGCATCCGGGCGATGACGTTGAGATCCATCCCCCCGGCGAAATCCTTCTTCGCGCTGGTGATGACGACGCCCTTCACGGCGGGGTCGGCCAAGGCGGCGTCGATATGGCCGTCGAGCGTGGCGAAGCCCTCCAGCGACATGACGTTCATGCTTTTCGCCGCGACATCCCAGGTGATGGTGGCGACGCCATCGGCATCGACGGCATAGGTGAAATCGGTCATCGGGTTCCTCCTCTCGGGTCGCGGAGGCGGGGGCTTCGCGCCCCCGCGCCCCCGCGGGGTATTTCGGTCAGGTTGAAGGCCGTCAGCGCGGCCCTTGCCAGTCGGTGCCGTCCTTGTGGGTGAAGCGGGCGGCGCCGTTCTCGATCTCGATCATCATGTCCACGTCGGAATAGGTCGCGGTCTCGCGCGGCGCCTTGCTGCCGACGACGAGGAAGCGGGCCGGGCGGGCGCTCCGGTTGACGAAGTGATGCCCGTCGGGGCGGCCGGCGGGGAAGGCGGCGCAATCGCCGGCGCGCATGATCTCCTCGCCGGCATCGGTGATCATGACGCATTCGCCTTCGGTCACCATGACGAACTCGTCCTCGTTCAGGTGCCAGTGCCGCAGGCTCGACAGCGCGCCGGGCTCCAGCGTCACCAGATTGACGCCGAACTGCGTCAGCCCG
>JBDHSR010000403.1:0-3300 GCA_039808305.1 Gemmobacter sp.
AGCTCCTGGTGGTCGGTGCCGAGATGGCGGGCGATGGCGCGGGCCTCGGGCGCCTCGTCATAGCGTTTCTCGCGGAAACCCATGCTGAAGGTCCGCACCGGGCGCGGCGATTGCGCCTGCATCAGGGCCACCACCAGCGCGCTGTCGATACCGCCGGAGAGGAAGGCGCCGAGCGGCACATCCGCCAGCATCTGCCGCCCCACCGCGTCGCGCAGCAGCGTCTCCAGCTCGTCCGTGGCGGTCTCGGGGTCGCGGGCGGCGGGCGGGCGGAGCGCGAGATCGACGGGCGACCAGTAGCGGGTCAGCACCGGCTCCGGCCGGTCGAAGGACAGCTCGGCGATGGTGGCGGGGGGCAGCTTGCGGATGCCCCGATGGATCGACAGCCCCTCGCCGACATGGCCATGGCGCAGGAACCCCACCAGCGCGTCGCGGTCGATCCGGCCCCCATGGGCGGGATGCGCGGCGAGCGCCCGCAGCTCCGAGCCGAAGAGGAAGGCCCGTCCCGCCCCCTCGCCCTGCCAGCCGTAGTAAAGCGGCTTCTCGCCCATCCGGTCGCGGCCGAGCGTCAGGCGGCGGCGCCCGCGATCCCAGAGCGCGAAGGCGAACATGCCGATGGCGGCCCCGAGCGTCGCCTCCACCCCCCAGGCGGCGAAACCGGCCAGCAGCACCTCGGTATCGGACTGGCCGCGCCAGGCGGGGGCGCGGCCCTCGGCTTCCAGCCGGGCGCGCAGCTCGCGGAAATTGTAGATCTCGCCGTTGAAGGCCAGCACCAGCCCGCCATCGGCGGAGAGCATCGGCTGATGCCCGGCGGGCGAGAGATCGACGATGGCGAGCCGCCGATGGCCGAGCGCGATCCCCGCCGCGCCATCCAGCCATTGCCCGGCGTCGTCGGGGCCGCGATGGGCGATGGCGGCGCACATCGCAGCGAGCCGCGCCTCCGCCTGCCCGAAATCGCGCGCGAGAAAGCCCGCCAGCCCGCACATCTCAGGCGCCGCCGCCGAAGCGGCGTTCCCAGAGCGGGCGGCGCTCGGCCTCGATCGCGGCCACCGCGCGGGCCTTGCCGCCCAGCAGCGCCCGGCGCTGGTAGCGGCGGATGAAGGCGCGCAGGCCGGGATCGTCCAGCCGCGGCCGGCGCTGCAAGGCCGCCCGGACATAGCCCCAGAGCATGGCGAGCCCGCCCGCGACATAGGGTTTCTGCGTCATCCGGTAGAGCGCGGTCGCGGCGAAATAGAGCGGATCGGACCCCATGAAATACTGGCCGAAGCCATGCCGGGCGCGCCCCACCAGGATGTTCTGCTGGCTCGATCCCATCGGGCGCAGATGTTCGAAGCGCAGATCCGGCTCGTCCCAGCTGCGGGCGATCCAGCCCTTTTCGCGCGCCTTGTGGCAGTCGATCCCGTCCCACATCACCTCGCGCACGAAGCCGCCGATATCGGTGAAGCAGGCGGTGCGGTAGAACTTGGTCATGCCGACCGACATCTCGTCGCCGCAGCGCTCCGACACCCGGGCGCCCGAGGCGGCGCGGAACCAGGGCTTGCCGCTGGCGGTGCCGAGGCGGGGATCGGCCTCCATCCGCTCCATCAGGATCTCGAAATAGCGCGGCGGCAGGTCGAGATCGACATCGAGCTTGCAGAGATAGTCCACCTGCGCCAGATCGACATGGGCGAGGCCGGCATAGAAGGCCTCGATCACCCCCGGCCCCACCGCGCGATGGCCGCGATCGGGCTTCGGCACCACCCGGATCCAGGGATGGCGGGCGGCGTATTCCGCGAGGATCGCGGGGGTTTCGTCGGTCGAGCCGTCATCGACGACGATCCAGAGCGCGGGCGGGCAGCTCTGCGCCAGCACGCTGTCGAGGGTGCGCCGCAGATAGGCCGCCTCGTTGCGGCAGGGCGAGATCAGGGCGTAGCGGCGCCCGGATGCGGGGGGAGAGACCGGGCCGGGGGCTGGACACATGCGGCGGCCTCTGCGAACCGTTGAAGATGGCCCGAGTCTTACAGGCGGATGCCCCCGAGCTCAAGTTTGCCCCGGGGAGGCGCGCGATCCCGGCCGGAACCGCCGGAAGGCCCGCCCCTCCGCGCGGCGGCTCAGAAATCGTAGAGCCTGATCTGGTCGATCTGCGCGGCGGAGAGGCCCGCGAGCAGGATCGTGCCGCCGGTATGTTCGATCAGCACCCCGCCATCGACCGCGGTTTTCGACACCAGGTCGTTGCCGCGCAATTCGATCTCGTCCACCGCCGTCCGGAAATCGGCGATCCTGTCGCGCCCGGTCCCGCCCTCGAAGATGAAGACATCGCCGCCCTTGCCGCCGGTCAGGGTATCGTCGCCCGCGCCGCCTTCGAGGAAATCGCCGCCGCGGCCGCCGTCCAGGCGGTCCTTGCCCGCCCCGCCCGTCAGATTGTCCGTGCCATTGCCGCCGGTCAGCCGGTCGTTGCCGGCCCCGCCATGCAACTCGTCATCCCCGGCGCCCCCGTCGAGCGTATCCTTGCCCGCCGCGCCATAGAGCCGGTCGCGCCCGGCCGCGCCCTTGCCCAGGTCATTGCCGCGCCCCATGAACAGATCGTCATCCCCCGCCCCGAGGCGGAAGACGTCGTTGCCCGAGAAATCGACAGGCGTGCCGCGCGGGGTCTTGGCCAGTTCGTAAAGGATGTCCTTGTCCGGCGTGCCGGTGACCGTCCAGCCGAGGGCGAGCACCGCCTTCTCGAAGCCGGTCTCGCTCAGGTCGAGCAACTTGCCGATCGCGCCGATGCCGGTGAGTTCGAAACGGGTGCCGTCGCTGTCGGTGGCGACGATCTTCGTCACCTTGCCGCTGTCGATATATCCATCCTCGTATTTCAGGTTCGTCCCGGTGACGGTGAAATCGCGTTCACCATAGGTGGCGGTGAATTTCCGCGCCGAGGTGGTGAGGGGATCCGCGCGCAGGAACGCGTCGAACACCACCGTCAATATCTGGTTCACATATCCGTAGCCGGTGCTTGTGAGTATCGCCTTCGCCATGAGACCCTCCCTCCGGATCGCGTGATCGCCCCGTCCGTCTCCGGCCCGTCCACGCGGACGGCCCTGCCCTCGCGCCTTGCCTTCACCCTGCGGGGGCCGCCATCGGCCCGATCCCGAAGCGGGGCCGGGCGCCCCGGCATGTTCTTGCCGGCCGCGCGCGGGGAAACAGGCCGAAGCCTAACCCGGCCGCCGCCGGGGGACCCAACGGAATTTGCCGGGGCGGGAGGGAAATATGTCTCCCGCTCCCCCGAACGGGTGATCCCGGCGGCAAGCCCCCTGCCCCGCCGGTGCTTGCCCCGGCGGG
>JBDHSR010000404.1:0-3282 GCA_039808305.1 Gemmobacter sp.
TGGAAGGGGCTATCACGGTGTCCGTTCTGGGAGCCATCGGCCAGTTGAATGAAAAGTGGGTGCGGAAGCCGGCCGGGCGGCCGTGAAAGCTCCGCTAGAGGCCGATCAGCGCGCCGGCGAACCAGGCGGCGCCGAGGTTGAGGGCGATGGGCAGGATATAGGTCATCGCCTCTTGGCGCCTGATTCTCCAAGCCGAAATTCATGAGTCGGCTCAGTAATCCTACCCCCGGTCGCCCGCGACCGAAAGCCGGGGCAGCGCGCTGCGTGGCTATGGCGCGGCCGCGCATCTGCTCGACACGGCGCAGTCGTTCGCCGAGCGCATCACGCTGATCCCCGAGCCCGGGGATCTGTCGCTGGAAGCCTCGCGCCTGCCGCCGAACGGCACCGCCCGCGACGATGGCGCCGCGCCCCGTCATATCCCGGCTGACAAGCGCGGCGGACAGGCGTAAACGGGAGGGATCGAGGACCACAGCGAGTCTCCATCGTGTCGCAGGCTGCCCAAGGCGACCACCCCACCCCCCACAGTCACGGCTCCATCGCAAGGCTCACCCTCGGGGCGCTCGGCGTGGTCTATGGCGATATAGGCACCAGCCCGCTTTACGCCATGCGGGAATCGCTGAACGCCGCCGCGCGCGACGGCATGAGCCGCGACGACGTGCTGGGCGTCATCTCGCTGCTGATCTGGACGCTGACGCTGATCGTCAGCCTGAAATACGTTCTTCTCATCATGCGGGCCGACAACAACGGCGAGGGCGGCACGCTGTCGCTGGTCGCGCTGGTGCAGCGCGCGCTGCATCGCCGGCCCGCCTGGCTGATCGGGCTGGGCGCGGTGGGCATCTCGCTGTTCTTCGGCGATGCGATCATCACCCCGGCCATGTCGGTGATGTCGGCGGTGGAGGGCGGCGCGCTGGTGGCGCCGGGGCTCGACGGTTTCGTGGTGCCGCTGACGCTCGCCATCATCATCGGGCTCTTCGCCATGCAGTCGCGCGGGACCGAGACGGTCTCGGCGCTGTTCGGGCCGGTGATGGTGGTGTGGTTCCTGACCATGGCGGGGCTCGGCCTCCTGCATATCCGCGACGACCTGCATATCTTCGCCGCGCTGAACCCGGCCCATGCGCTGCGCTTCCTGACCGGGAACGGGCTGGCCTCGCTCATCGTGCTCGGCTCGGTCTTTCTCGCGGTGACGGGGGGCGAGGCGCTTTACACCGACATGGGCCATTTCGGCCGCCGCCCGATCCGGCTGGCCTGGGGCCTGCTGGTGTTTCCGGCGCTGACGCTCTCCTATCTCGGCCAGGGCGCGATGGTGCTGGCGCATCCCGAGACCGCGCGCAACCCGTTCTTCCTGATGGCGCCGGGCTGGGCGCTGGTGCCGCTGGTGCTGCTGGCCACCGCCGCCACGGTGATCGCGAGCCAGGCGGTGATCTCGGGCGCCTTCTCGGTGGCGAAACAGGCGGTGCAGATGGGCCTGCTGCCCCGGATGGAGATCCGCCACACCTCCGAGACGCAATACGGCCAGATCTTCATGCCGCGGGTGAACAGCGTCCTCGCCATGGGGGTGGTGACGCTGGTCATGGCCTTCGGCACCTCGTCGAACCTCGCCAGCGCCTATGGCATCGCGGTGACCGGCGACATGGTGATCACCTCGATCCTCGCCATCTTCCTGCTGAACCGCGCCTGGCGCTGGCCGCTCGCGCTCACCTTGGCGCTGATGCTGCCGCTTCTGGTGCTGGAGGGGCTGTTCCTCGCCGCCAACCTCACCAAGGTGGCGGATGGCGGCTATATCCCCATCCTGTTCGCCACGCTGCTCTGCCTGACCATGTGGACCTGGGTGCGCGGCAGCGCCCATGTGCAGCGCAAGTCGCGCGACTCCTCGATCGCCTTCGACAGCCTGCTCGGCATGCTGGCGAAATCGCATCCGGTGGAGGTGCCGGGCACCGCCGTCTTCCTGACCGCCGAGCCCGACATGGCGCCGCCGGCGCTGCTGCACAACCTCAAGCACAACCGGGTGCTGCACCGGCAGAACTTCATCGTCACCGTCAGCGTGGCCCCGGTGCCGGAAGTGCCGGAAAGCGAGCGGCTGGCGCTGGAGCGCATCGACGGCCGCTTCCTGAAGGTCGTGCTGAATTTCGGCTATATGGACGACCTGAACGTGCCGAAGGCGCTGGCGCTGGCCCGGAAGCAGGGCGAGAAGTTCGACATCATGACGACCTCGTTCTTCCTCAACCACCGCAGCTTCCGCTCGGCCCGCAACGAGGGGCTGCCGCGCTGGCAGGAGCGGCTGTTCATCGCCATGGTGCGCGGCGCCACCAACGCGACGGAATTCTACCGCCTGCCCAGCAACCGGGTGATCGAGCTCGGCCAGCAGTTGACGATCTGACCCCCGCCACTTGCGGGGCGCGCGGCGATCCGCTAGGTCGGGCGCGGGGGCCGTTAGCTCAGTTGGTAGAGCGTCTCGTTTACACCGAGAATGTCGGCGGTTCGAGTCCGTCACGGCCCACCAGATTTCAATCGCTTAGCGCCCGCTTCGTCGTCCGTGTTCCCAATCCAAGCGGGCCTGCTCCCAATCCCCGGCAGCGGAAGCATGGTTTCCGCGTTCATCGCCTCGGCTTCGGCGCGGCGCGCATAGCGCCTGGCCATCTTCTCGGAAAGGTGGCCAAGCATGGATTTCACCCGCTGGATACCTCCGAACATCTCGGGGTTCCGGGCGGCGGCATTGCCGAGCATCGTGGCGTTGGTGTGCCGCAAGCCTGTCCGGGCCCCGATCCGTTGTCCGCCCATGGGACGGATCGACAGTCCTCAACGGCCCTGCGGCCACGGGGGAAGGCGACCGGCTCCGCCCTCGACTTCCCGAGCAACAGAGGGCAGCGCCCGACCGCCGGGTGGGTGCTGCGCCGAGTGTGGTCGCCGCTTTATGGTGAAGCACCGCCTAACTCATATCTCCGCGCCTACGGCACCAAAGCGCCCGCCCGAGGGGGCGGTCGGGCGCTGCCCGGCGGCGCTGTGTGCCTTGTTCCGGGCGGGGGAAGGGTTCACACGGGTGTTGGCGGTCAGCATCTGACGAATGCCGGATGGGCCTCCCAACCGGATATGACCACTCGCCGGTCGGGACCGGATGTCGATCCGGTCCGGGGCCGCCGGCGCATCCATCCCTTCGCGGAACGGGGCGGGAAGTCGCCGCCCTGCCCCGTTTCCCGCAATCCGCCGCTCAGCCCAGCATCCGCCCGGCCATCTCGCCCAGATCGCGGCTGAGGCCCGGCGTCGCGGCGATGCGGGAAAGCTCGG
>JBDHSR010000405.1:0-3260 GCA_039808305.1 Gemmobacter sp.
CGGCACGCAGCAGATCGCAGGCAGGCCGTAGCGACGCCTGTTCCGCACCGGCCCAGCGGGGACGAGAAGCGCCCCGGCCGCGTGTGCCCTCCCCGGAGCTTGCGATTCCCCGCGCCGTGCGGGCCTCGCAAAAGGCCGCCCTCACCCGGGATTCTCCCGCAACACCACCCGGCGTATCGAATGTTCTCCATCGGGACCGCCATAGGGAAATATCCGGTTTCAGCGAAGAATTTCCTGCCGAATCCGGTGCCGTCTTTGGAATGGGAAAAGGCGGGCGACGGGCATATCTCTAGTCATGAAGTCGTGATTTATGGTCAACCGATGCCCCATCCCATCCAGAAGCTGTCCATCGTCGGCCTGTCCGGCAATATCGCCGCGCCCTCGAAAACGAAGGCGCTGGTCGCCACCGCGCTCGGCTTCGCCGCCGAGCGGCTGGAGGCGCAGACCACGCTGTTCGAAATCGCCAATTTCGGCCCCGATCTGGGCGGCGCCCGCAAACTCGACGATCTTGCGCCCGAGGCGCGGGCGCATGTCGCGCGGCTTCTGGCGGCCGATGCGCTGATCGTGGCGACGCCGACCTACAAGGCGTCCTATCCCGGTCTCTTCAAACATCTGATCGACCTTCTCGACCCCGCCAGCCTGCGCCGCAAGCCGGTGCTGATCGCCGCGACCGGCGGCGGAGAGAAGCACGCCCTCGCGGTGGAACACCAGCTCCGCCCGCTCTTCGCCTTTTTCGAGGCGCGGGTGCTGTCGACCGCCGTCCATGTCCCGGACAGGGATTTCACCGATGGCGTGCTGACCGGCGAAGCCTCGCTCGCCCGCCTCACCCGCGCGGTGCAGGAATTCGAAAGCCTCTTCCCGCAGGCGCGCCGGTTGCGCCACGCGGCCGAATGACCCCCAACACCGAGGATCCCTTCCATGACCGACGCCATCAAATTCGCCTATTGGGTGCCCAACGTCTCGGGCGGCCTCGTCATCTCGAACATCGAGCAGCGCACCAGCTGGACGCCCGAATACAACCGCAAGCTGGCGCAGATCGCCGAGGCGGCGGGTTTCGACTACGCGCTGAGCCAGATCCGCTTCACCGCCGGCTACGGCGCCGACAACCAGCATGAATCGGTGGCGTTCAGCCATGACCTGCTGGCCCATACCGAACGGCTGAAGGTGATCGCGGCGATCCTGCCCGGGCCGTGGAACCCGGCGGTGGTGGCCAAGCAGGTGGCGACGATCAGCCATCTGACCGATGCCCGGATCGCGGTCAACATCGTGTCGGGCTGGTTCCGGGGCGAGTTCTCCGCCATCGGCGAGCTGTGGCTCGACCACGACGAACGCTATCGCCGGTCGGAGGAATTCATCCGCGCGCTGCGCGGCATCTGGAGCCAGGACGACTTCACCTTCCGCGGCGATTTCTACCGCTTCAGCAACTACACGATGAAGCCGAAACCGCTGCAACCGCTGCCCGAAATCTTCCAGGGCGGGTCGTCCCGCGCGGCGCGCGACATGGCGGCGCGGGTGTCGGACTGGTATTTCACCAACGGCAACACGCCCGAGGGGCTGGCCGCGCAGGTGGGCGACATCCGCGCCAAGGCCGCCGAGACCGGCAACAAGGTGAAGATCGGCATCAACGCCTTCGCCGTGGTGCGCCCGACCGAGGCCGAGGCCCGCGCCGTGGTGGACGAGATCGTCGCCAAGGCCAACCCCGAGGCGGTCCAGGGCTTTGCCCATGAGGTGAAGAACGCCGGCAAGGCCAGCCCCGAGGGCGAAGGCAACTGGGCGAAATCCAGCTTCGAGGATCTGGTGCAATACAATGACGGCTTCCGGTCGAACCTGATCGGCACGCCCGAACAGGTGGCCGAACGCATCCTCGCGCTGAAGGACGCGGGGGCCGATCTGGTGCTGCTGGGCTTCCTGCACTTCCAGGAAGAGGTCGAATATTTCGGCAAGCACGTCATCCCGCTGGTGCGCAAGCTGGAAGCGGCGCGCGCGAAACAGGCGGTGGCGGCCGAATAAGGCCGCCCCTCACCCCGAACCCCGGAGCCTTGCCATGACCGGCGCCCTTTTGCGGCCGGTGGCGGCGCTGCGCATCCCGCAGCCCGCCGCCGCGCGCGCCTCTGCCAGCACCGCCCTCGCGCTCGACGGCATCAGCCTGTCCTTCGGCGGCATCCACGCGCTGCGCGACGTGTCGTTCGACCTGCGCCCCGGCGAGATCCGCGCGGTGATCGGGCCGAACGGGGCGGGCAAGTCGTCGCTGGTCAATGTCATCAGCGGGCTTTACCGCGCCGACAGCGGCCGGGTGCGGATCGGCGGCGAGAGTTTCGCCCATGTCCCGCCGCAGCGGCTGGCGCATCTGGGCGTGGCGCGCACCTTCCAGAACCTCGCGCTGTTTCCGGGGCTGAGCGTGGCGCAGAACATCGCGGCGGGGCTGGAGTTCCGCCGCAGGACCGGCATCCTGGGCCATCTGCTGGCGCTGCCCACCGCGCGGGCCGAGGCGACGGATGTGGCCGCGCAGGTGCGGGCGGCGGCGGAGTTTCTGGGGCTGGCGCCGCATCTCGACCGTCCGGTCGCGACCCTGCCCTTCGGGGTGCGGAAACAGGTGGAGCTGGCCCGCGCCCTGATCGCCGCGCCGCGCCTTTTGCTGCTGGACGAGCCGATGGCGGGCCTGACCGCCACCGAAAAGGCGGAAATGGCCACCCATGTGCGCGCCCTGCGCGACCGGCTGGGGCTGGCGGTGATCCTGATCGAACATGACATCGGCGTGGTGATGGGGCTTTCCGACCGCGTGGCGGTGCTGGACCACGGCGTCAGGATCGCCGACGGCACCCCCGCCGAGGTGCGCCGCGACCCCGAGGTGATCCGGGCCTATCTGGGCGCGGAGGCGGCATGATGGACTGGTATGCCTTCCTGTTCGGGATCGAGGTCGCGGTGGGCGGCCTGCTGTCGGGCGTGATGTATGCGCTGGTCGCCATCGGCTTCGTGCTGATCTACAAGACATCGGGCGTGCTGAACTTCGCGCAGGGGTCGATGGTGCTGTTCGCGGCGCTGACCTTCGTCAGCCTTGTCGAACGCGGCGTGCCCTTCGCGGTGGCGCTGGCGGTCACGCTGGCGGTGATGGCCGCGCTTGGCTTCGCGATCGAACGCACGGTGCTGCGGCCGCTTGCCAACCGATCGCCGATGACGCTGTTCATGGCGACGCTGGGCCTGTCCTATGTCATCGAGGGCGTGGCGCAACTGGTCTGGGGCACGCAGGTGCATCGGCTGGA
>JBDHSR010000406.1:0-3246 GCA_039808305.1 Gemmobacter sp.
CCGGCGGGATCACCTCGGGCCCGGTGGCCCGGCGGCGCGCCCGGCGGGGCTCCGCCTGCGGCGCGGCCTCGGCCTGCGGCGCGGCGGGCGCGGTTTCCGGTTCGGGACTGGCGGCGCGGCTCGCGCGATGCGCGGTGTCGCGGCTGATGACCTGCACCGCCTCGCCGTCGCGCTCGACCGTCTCGCCCTCGGGCAGCAGCTCCGACGCGAGGGCGGAGGGGCCGAACCACGGCTCGCCCCGGAACTGCCCGCCCTCGGGGATGGCGACGAAGGACAGCGGATTGAAGCGGTGCTGCGCCGCGAAGCCCTCGGCCTCCTGCAAGGTCTCGCGCGCCACCACGGCGACCTGCACGCGCGGCCCCTCGCCCGACCAGTCGAACACCAGCTCGTCGACCTCATAGGGCGTCATGCCCTCCAGGGCGCGGCGGATCTGGGCCTGGCGATGGGCGTCGTCGGGACCGGGCGCGTCGACCTCGGTATAGAGGATCTGCGTATTCGGGATGACCAGCTTCGCCGCCACCCCATGCGGGGCGAGCCCCAGGGCGGAGCGCCGCAGATAGCTGAGCGCCTCGCCCAGGTCGGGCGCATCGAGCGCGGTCGCGCCGACCTCCAGCCAGCCGCGCGCCGTCCGGTGCAGCAGGCTGATGCTGTCATGGGAGAAATTCAGGGCAAAGTTCGGTTTCATCGCACGAGGTCTAGCACAGCACGGCACGGCGCGGGGAGTCGCGCTCCGCCTCCGGGGGTCTCACTATAGCAGCTTTCCGCCGAATGAAAGAAAAACACCTGTGAGCGGCCCAAGGAAGCGCCTACCTCCTGCGTCGGAATGGGAAAATGTCGCATCAGGTCAAGGAGACAAGGCAATGCGCAGGATGAGGGCCGGGGTGATGGCCATGGCGATGGCAACGCTGATGACCGGGATCGCAATGACGGGGGCCGCGATGGCGGATGACGATTTCGAGGGGCCGATGATCACGGTGACGGGCGAGGGCAGGGTGGATGGCGCGCCCGACATGGCGACGATCAGCCTCGGCGTGACCACCGAGGGGCAAACGGCGGCCGAGGCGATGCGCGCCAACAGCGACGAGCTGGCGCGGGTGCTGGCCAATCTGGAAACCGCCGGCATCGCCGCGCGCGACGTGCAGACCTCGGGCCTGTCGCTGCAACCGAACTGGCAGAGCGACAGCGCCTCGGGCACCTCGCGCATCGTGGGCTATATCGCGTCGAACATGCTGACGGTGCGGGTGCGTGCGCTGGATACGCTGGGCGGCGTGCTGGACGCGGCGGTGAAGGACGGCGCCAATACGCTGAACGGGGTGGAGTTCGGCCTCGCCGATCCGCGCCCGGCGCTGGACGAGGCGCGCAAGCGCGCCGTGGCCGATGCCAAGGCCCGGGCGGAACTGCTGGCGGCGGCGGCCGGGGTGAAGCTCGGCGGGATCCTGTCGATCAGCGAGGGCGGCGGCGCGCGTCCGCCGATGCCGATGTATCGCATGGCGGCCGATGCCGTCGCCGCTGCGGTGCCGGTCGCGGCGGGCGAGGTCGCGATGCAGGCGGATGTCACCATCGTCTGGGAGATCGGCAAGTAAGCTTGCCACCGGCCGGGGCGCGGATGTCGACCGCGCCCCGATATGGGCGCGCGGTTGCCGTGGAAGGCGCCCCGCATCCGGCGGCCGGGCGGAGACTCCCGGGATGCGGTCCCTTTGCCAGGCTGGCGTCCGGATCGTCGCGGCGCCCCGCGACGGCGCCGGTCAGGTCAGCGCGACCAGCCGCACGTCGCTGCCGCTCGCCGTCAGCGCGATCTCGCCCCGGCAGAGCCGCAGCGCGTCCTGCCCGAACGCCTCCAGCCGCCAGCCGCGCAACGCCGGCACCTCGCGCCCGCCCGCCGCGATCACGTCGAGATCCGAGGCCGGCGCGATCAGCCGCGACGCCACGCCGAGGCTTTCGGACTTCGCCTTCAGCAAGACCCGCAGCAGATCGGCCAGCGCCGGGTTCACCTGCAACTGCTCGCGGCTCACATCCGGCTTCGGCATGTCCTCGGGCTTCATCTCCAGCCCGGCCTTCACCGCCGCGAGGATCCCGTCGGCGATGTCGCCCCGCCGCCCCTCGCGCAGCAGCAGCCGCGAGCGGCCGAGTTCCTCGTGATTGGTCGGCCGGGTCGAGGCGATCTCCAGCAGCGCGTCGTCCTTCATCACCCGCGAGCGCGGCACGTTGTTGGTCTGGGCATACTCCTCGCGGAACTGCGCCAGCGCCTTCACCACCGCAAGGAACCGCCCCGAGGTGGTGCGGGTCTTGATCCGCATCCAGGCCTCTTCCGGGCGGATCGTGTAGGTTTCCGGGTCGGTGAGCATCGCCAGCTCCTCCGCCACCCAGCCCTCGCGGCCGGCCTTGCGGATCTGCCGGGCGAGGCTCTCATAGACCAGCCGCAGATGCGTGACATCCGCCAGCGCGTATTCCTTCTGCGCCTCCGACAGCGGCCGGCGCGACCAGTCGGTGAAGCGCGAGGTCTTGTCGAGGCTCTCGCGGGCGATCTTCTTCACCAGCGTCTCGTAGCCCACCTGCTCGCCATAGCCGCAGACCATGGCGGCGACCTGGGTGTCGAACAGCGGATCGGGAAAGACATGCCCCTCGACGAAGAAGATCTCCAGATCCTGCCGCGCGGCGTGGAACACCTTCACCGTCGCCTTGTGGCGGAAGAGGTCGTAGAGCGGCTCGAGGCTCATCCCGTCGCCCTCGATCGGATCGACCAGCACCGCCTCGCCCTCCTTGCCGGGCAGCGCCATCTGGATCAGGCAGAGCTTCGACCAATAGGTCCGCTCGCGCAGGAATTCGGTGTCGATGGTGACATAGGGCTGGGCCTTGGCGGCCGCGCAGAAGACGGCGAGGTCTTCGGTCGTGGTGATGGTGCGCATCGGGCGTCTTCCGTTCCGGGCTCACGGGGGCATCCCGCCCCTCCGCTATAGGCGGCGGATCCGGCGCTGTGAACCCGTTTCCACGCGAAAGGGGCGGATTTCGTAGGATGCGCGCGCGATTCGCCCTCGTCCGGCAAGGACTTCCGCGCCGGCGCGCGACGGCCGGCCGGTCCGGCCGGGCTCGGCGCCTCGGGGGAGGCTAGGCCGATACGGGCGGATGTCCTCCGGGATTTTGGGGGAGTGCAGGAGAGGGGGCCCGGCTACGCCGATGCGCGGGCGTTCTCATCTCGACCTTCTCGTTCGCCACCACGGCGTTCTCGGGCCTGGCTACGCTCATGCG
>JBDHSR010000407.1:0-3222 GCA_039808305.1 Gemmobacter sp.
GCGCTTCACGGCGGGCGTCACCCTTTTTGTGACGGCAGCTCCTTCATCGCCGCCATGTCGAGCATCTGTTCGGCGCGAAGCTTCTTCAGCTTGGCGCTCTCATCCTCCAACACGGCTGATCGCCTCGACTTAATAGAAGAGGCTGAGAAGCCGGCTGACGGTCATGCGGCATGGCATTTGCAGAATTGCATGGCAACAGCCGCTGAGAGAGAGTTCCGAGGTCCATCTGTCGGTCGGCTCCCTCCGCCCCGCAACCTCAGCCGCCCAGAAAGTTCAGGTCGGCCTAGCAGTTATACGGTGCTTCAGCATCCGAACATTCGGCACCCTGCATCCCGGCCCTATGTCGAATTGACCGTTTCGATCCGCATGGGCGGCGCTTCCCGGGCGGGGATAGCCGGAAAACAGTGTCTGCATTCCGGCGGACACGATCCGGGATTGCGGCAATGAAAACCCCATTCTAACCTCCCCGCGACGCCGTGCAAACGGATGCGACAGGCGGCAGGACTGGATCCGGGAATGCGGGCCCCACAGCAACACATCTATTTCGCCCATTCGGGAAAGCTGCAAGACCGCAGCGACTGGCAGACCCTGCCCGAGCATCATGCGCAGACCGCCGCCCGGGCCGGGTCCGCGGGGGCCGCCCTGGGCCTGCCGCGCTGCGCCGGGACGGCGGGGGGCTTTCACGACTTCGGCAAGCATGACCCCGATTTCGACCGGATCTTGCGCGGCGAGAATGTCCGGGTCGACCATTCCACCGCCGGGGCGCATCTGCTGCTCAGCCGCGCCGGACCGATGCCCCATGCCGTCGAACTGCTGGCCTATGCCATTCTCGGTCATCATGCGGGCCTGCCGGACAAGACCGGCTCCGAGGCCGCCATGGACCGCCGGATCGGGCAGTTCGGCCTGCGCGATCCCATTCCCCCGGCGGTGAGGGCGGCGCAGCAGACCGACCTTGCGCCGCTGCTGCCGGAACTGATGGCGAAGATGCGGTTCGAGGACGAAAGCCTCCGGGGTTTCGACGCCTCCGTCGCCGGGCGGATGATCTTCTCCTGCCTCGTCGATGCCGATTTCAAGGATACCGAAGCCTATTACGACCGGCTGGAGGGCCGGCACACCGACCGCGACTGGCCGGATCTGTCGGCGCTACTGCGGGAGTTGCGCGCCCGCTTCGATGCCCATATGGCCGGCTTCCCTGCCGACCGCGACCTGAACCGCCTGCGCGCCGGTATCCTGGCCCATATCCGTGCCGGGGCCGAACTGCCGCCGGGGCTGTTCACCCTGACCGTACCCACCGGCGGCGGCAAGACGCTCGCCTCGCTGGGCTTCGCGCTGGATCATGCGGCGAGATACGGGCATCGGCGGATCATCTACGCGATCCCGTTCACGTCGATCATCGACCAGACCGCCGCGACCTTCCGGGAGGTATTCGGCGATCTGGGCCATGTGGTGCTGGAGCACCATTCCTCGATCGACGAGGAGCGTCCCGGGCAGCAGGGGCGCGAACGGCAGGGGCGCGACAAGCTGCGCCTCGCCATGGAGGACTGGGCGGCGCCCCTTGTCGTCACCACAAACGTGCAACTGTTCGAAAGCCTGTTCGCCGCGCGCCCCTCCCGCTGCCGCAAGCTGCACAACATCGCCGGGTCGATCATCATCCTGGACGAAGCGCAGACCTTGCCGCGCGCGTTGCTGATGCCGGTGCTGCGGATGCTCGACACGCTGGCGGTCCATTACGGCTGCACCATCGTCTTCTGCACCGCCACCCAGCCCGCCTTCGACAGCGCGCAGTTGAAACAGGGCCTGCCGCTGGCCGGACGGGAACTGGCCCCCGACCCCGAGGAACTGGCCCGCCGCCTGCGCCGCGCCCGGATCGTCGACGGCGGCGAGATGGACGACGACGCCCTGCTCGCCGCCCTGAGGCAGACACCGGCGGGCATGGTCATCGTCAACAGCCGCCGGCATGCGCTGGAGCTGTTCCAGGCGGCGCGGGCCGATGGGCTGGACGGGCTGATCCACCTGACCACCCGTCAATATCCCGCCCACCGCCGGCGCATCATCGCCGACATCCGTGCCCGGTTGAAGGCCAAAATCCCCTGCCGCCTGATCGCCACCAGCCTGATCGAGGCGGGCGTGGATCTCGACTTTCCGAAGGGTTGGCGGGCGGAAGCGGGGCTGGACTCCATCGTGCAAAGTGCCGGCCGGGTGAATCGCGAGGGCAAACAGCCGCTTGAGGACAGCATCCTGACGGTATTCCACGCGCCCGGCCATCCGCCACATCCCCAGATCGAGCACCTGGCCAAGGCTACCCGCGTCATCGCCGGGAAGTTCGGCTACGAGAACCTGCTGGAAACCGAGGCGATCCGCGGCTGGTTCGAGGAAGTCTACTGGAACGCGATGCAGGGCACGGACAGGAACGGACGCAAGTTGCTCGACAAGGAGGGCATCGTCGCCATGTTCAGTATCGGTCAGACTGGAACCGAATTCAGCTATCGCACCGCGGCGGAAAAATTCCGTATGATCGACAGCCCGATGGTGCCGGTCATCGTCGCCATCGAGGACAAGGCCCGGTCCGAGGTGGAAAAGCTGGCCATCGCCGAAATTCCCTCGGGCGGGATCGCCCGCGCCCTGCAACCCTATACGGTGCAGGTGACCGAACGGGCCCGCGACGTGCTGCTCACCAACGGCCATGCCCGTTTCCATGCGACGAACCTGCGCGGCGACCAGTTCTGCGTGCTGGAGACGGCCTCGCTCTACCGGCCGGAATTCGGGCTGCACTGGGAGCAGGCGGAGTATCTGGCGGCGGAGACCTGGCTCCTCTGAAACCGGCCTGCCGAAGGAGGCGAATACCCCAGGCGCCAGGATGTTCCGATCCGCAGGACCGTGCCATGACGCCGATGGGTTTGCATAGTTTTTTCAATGGCTTAATCCGGGATCATGCGAGACGCCCTCCCGCAGCCTGCGGCAAGATCACGCTTGCGTGACACGGGAAACCGCATAAGCTTCCTCAATCGGAGGTGAAGATTTGTCTTACGGTATCCGCCTGCATGTCTGGGGCCGTCACGCCCTGTTCACCCGCCCCGAGTTGAAGGTCGAGCGCACCTCCTACGATGTGATGACGCCCTCCGCGGCCCGGGGCATCCTGGAGGCAATCCACTGGAAGCCCTCGATCCGCTGGGTGATCGACCGCATCCATGTGCTGGAGCCGATCCGCTTCCAGTCGATCCG
>JBDHSR010000408.1:0-3210 GCA_039808305.1 Gemmobacter sp.
AGGAAATCGAGATCGGCCTTGCGGGCCTTCGCCGTGGCGATCACCGCCGGGTCGTTCGCCACCACCCGGCCGGAGAAGGCGCCCTGATAGAACCCCTCCTCGCCCGGATTGCCCTTCACGAAACACGATCCGTTGCGGCTGTTGAAGGTGAAATGCGTGCAGCGCCGGTCGGCGAGGCAGGCGCGCTCGCAGGCCTCGATGGTGGTGTCGAACTGGCTGGAGAGATCGCCCCCCGGCAGATCGGCATCCTGGCTGAGGACGAATCGGCGCTCCGGCATCGCGTCCTGCGCCCCTGCGGCGGAAACGGCCAGGCCGAGGACGAGGGTTGCGAAAGCGGCGCAGCGGCGGAAGGCACGCATCGAAAAGTCCTCCTGAAATCTGTTGCCCCGATGCTGCCATGGCGGGGCGCGGCTTGCAATCGCCGCCGGGGCGGATCGGCGGCGGCCGACCGATGATCGGACTTGCCGCCGGGATGCCGATCCATGGCTTGCCGGGCGGAAACAGGCGAGGCACCGCCCTATCCGTCGCGCGAAGGTGTCACTCCGAGACGTGGATCGCCCGCGCCGAGGAAAGGCCCGTGCCCGCCGATAGTGGGGCGGGCGCTGGCCGGAGACTTGGGTCCCCGGCTGGTCTGGCTGAACCCGTATCGCGTCTGGCCTTCGCCAATCCGCCATGGGCTTTCCCCACCGCCGTTAAGCCTTGTTTCACGATGTTGCGCCACCTTGCCCGGGAACGGGGGCAGAACGGCCCCGGCGATGACGGGATTCCGATGGACCTGACGGAACGGCTGGCGAAGGAAAGGCGGGCGCGGCTGGCGGCCGAGCGGCTGCTGGAACAGAAGAGCCGCGAACTTTTCGCCGCGAACGAGAAGCTCGCGCTGCACGCCCGCGCGCTGTCGGACCAGATCGTCGAGCAGCGGCAGGTGGTGAAGACCGCGCTGTCCGAGGCCGAGGCGCTGAAGGGCCAGAACCTGCGCTTCCTGTCGGATCTGGAACGCGCCCATACCGCAGCCGTGATGGCCGAGCGGCGGCTGTGGGATTCCATCAACTCGATCCGCGACGGCTTCGCCGTCTTCGATGCGTCGAACCGCCTCGTCGCCGCCAACAGCGCCTGGCGCGCCGCCTTCGAGACCGACGGCATCGCCCCCGGCGCCTCCTACGAGGACATCCTGCGCCTCGCCGCCGAATCGGGACTGGTCGACATCGGCGCCGACCCGGTGGCGGACTGGTGCCGCCGGATGCTCGCCCGCTGGGAGGACGACCCGATCGAGCCCATCGTGCTGCAATTCTCCAGCGGCGCCTGGGTGCGGCTGGTCGACCAGCGTTCGCGCGATGGCGACATGGTGAGCCTCGCGCTCGACATCACGGAACAGATGCGGATCTGGGCGGCGATCGAGGCGATCCCCGACGGATTCGTGCTGTTCGACAGGGAGGACAGGCTGATGGTCTGCAACCGGCATTACCGCGATCTCTACGCCGAAAGCGCCCCCGCCATGGTGCCCGGCGCCAGTTTCGAGGCGATCCTGCGCTATGGCCTGCGCCACGGCCAGTTCGCCGAGGCGCAGGGCCGCGAAGAGGACTGGATCGAGGAACGCCTCCGCCTGCGCGAGGAAAAAAGCGTGGATTTCGAGCAGCCCATGGGCGACGGCCGCTGGCTGCGGGTGATCGACCAGGAGACCCCGGATGGCGGCCGCGTCGGCCTGCGGCTCGACATCACCCGCGAACGCGAGCAGCAGGCCGCGCTGGAAGCCGCGCGCGAGGCGGCGGAAGCGGCGGTCCGGGCGAAATCCGCCTTCCTCGCCAATATGAGCCACGAGATCCGCACGCCGATGAACGGCGTCGTCGGCATGGCGGACCTGCTCTGCGAGACCACGCTGAGCGAGGAACAGCGGCTTTTCGCCGAGACCATCCGCTCCTCGGGTGAGGCGCTGCTGGTCATCATCAACGACATTCTGGATTATTCCAAGATCGAGGCGGAGCGGCTGACGCTCCACCCCGAACCGTTCGATCTGGAGCGGGTGATCCACGAGGTCGCGATGCTGCTGCAACCCCGCGCCCGCGCCAAGGGGGTGGAGATGCTGATCGACTTCGACATGTTCCTGCCCACCCGCTATGTCGGCGATCCGGGCCGGCTGCGGCAGGTGCTGACCAACCTGATCGGCAACGCGGTGAAGTTCACCGAGGCCGGCCATGTGCTGGTCCGCGTCGTCGGCATCGAGGCGGCGCCGGGGGCGCAGCAGCTCCATATCACCGTCGAGGATACCGGGATCGGCATCGCGCCGGAAAACCTCGACCATATCTTCGGCGAGTTCAACCAGGTGGAGGACGCGGCGAACCGCAAGTTCGAGGGCACCGGCCTCGGCCTCGCCATCACCCAGCGGCTGATCGAGCGGATGGGCGGCGCGGTCTGGGTGGACAGCGAGCCGGGGCGCGGCTCGTGCTTCGGCTTCCGGCTGTCGCTGCCGGTGGCGGAAAGCGGCGGCGACGTGCCCGACACGATCACCCTGGAACGCGCGCTGGTGATCGACGCGCAATTCATCAACCGCACCATCCTGGAACGCCAGTTGTCCACCTGCGGGATGACCGCCGCGCTCTGCCGCGGCGGCGCCGAGGCACTGGCACTGGCCGGGACGGATCGCGGCTTCGACGTGATCCTGATCGACCAGGACCTGCCGGAGACCGACGGGCTCGCGCTGGTCGCCCGGCTGCGGGCGGCGGGGCTCGCGGCGCCGGTGGTGATGCTGTCGGCCAATCCGGCGGTGGCGCGGGAGTTGCCGGGGGCGGAGCAGGTCGCGGCCTTCGTGCAGAAGCCGCTGCTGCGCTCCGACCTGTACCGCCGCCTGCAGGCGCTGTCGCCCGCGCCGGTGGTGGCAGCGATGCCGGTGGCGGAGCGGCGGCGGATGCGGGTGCTGGCGGCGGAGGACAACCGCACCAACCAGCTCGTCTTCCGCAAGATGGTGCGCGATCTCGATTTCGATCTGGTCTTCGCCAATAACGGCCGCGAGGCGGTGGAGCTGTTCCAGAGCTACGCGCCCGACCTGATCTTCATGGACATCTCGATGCCCGAGATGGACGGGCGCGAGGCCGCCCGCGCCATCCGCGCGCTGGAGGCCGGGCGCGGCCATGTGCCGATCGTGGCGCTGACCGCCCATGCGATGGAGGGCGACGAGGCCGCGATCCTCGCCGCCGGGATCGACCGCTACCTGACGAA
>JBDHSR010000409.1:0-3201 GCA_039808305.1 Gemmobacter sp.
ACTCAGGCCCAGTTCTACCGCAGCGGCGCCGGGGCCGAGGTCGATCTGGTGCTGACCCTGCCGGGCGGCGCGGTCTGGGCCGTCGAGGTCAAGCGCAACCTTGCGCCCAAGGTCGAGCGCGGCTTTCACTCGGCCTGCGAAGACCTGCAACCTGCGCGGCGGATCGTGGTCTATCCGGGGGACGAGGCTTTCCCGCTGCCGAACGGCATCGAGGTCATGTCGCTGCACCAGTTCGGTCAGGAGCTGCTGGCTTTGCACTGATCGTCAGTCGCGCGCCAAGATCCGATACATCCGGCCATTGTAGCGGGCGAGTTCGTGCAGGCCCGCCGCCCGCCAGAGGCGGATTTCCTGGCCTTCAGGCACGACGATGACCGGCTGGGTCCGCGTCTCGATCAACCGGATACCGAGGCGGTCGCGCAGAGCGGCGAAGCGCTCCAAATCCGCCCGCACCGCATCCCGTTCGGCGGTCAGGCTCGCCAGTTCGACGCCCACCGTCTCGATGCTGCGCTCGATCCAGGTCCGCTGCCCGGCAAGCTGCTCGTGCAGGGCTGCGATGGCGCGTTCCCCTTCCTCCCGCGCGGCTGCCATTTCCCGGACGTTCGCGGCACGTATGGCGTCGGCCTCCATCGCCGCCGCCTGTTTCAGCGAGGCTCCGGCCCAGATCGCCAACAAGAGAACCACCCCAGCGGCCAGACATGCCCCGCCGAGGGCGACCCATGCAAAGCGCACCTGCCGCCGGAGCAAGGCCCCGTTGGCATTGATCCGTTCCCCCAGAGCTTCGTGCTCCCGATGTATCCTCTCGGCGGTTTCCAAAGCCCTCGCGGCCAGCTTTCCGACGGTGGCGAACTCGGCGATGCGGTTCACAAGTTCGTCGTCCATGCCCGCCCTGATGCCCTGAACATGCTCCGAAAGCTCGGCTTTCAGGCGGTCCAGTTCAACCTGGGCATCCTCCTGTCCCGCCCGACGCCGTTGCCGCAGCTCGGCGATCCGCGCTTCCAGATCGTTTGTCATGGCTCGAACCCGCCTCGCCGGTTGGAGGACGGCGGCACATCAAGATTACGCGCCAGTTCCGTTGCGCTGTGACATTCGCCAGAAAGATCGGCTGCCGTCAGACGCGCCGTCAGCCGGTCCCACAGTGCCGAGACCACCGCGACGACATCGCGCAGCGCCTCGCCCAGATGCAGCGCCTGTACCCGCCTGCGCAGCCCCTCGTCCCGGATGAACCACCCCGAACCATCGGGCTTCAGGCCCACACCGCCGGTCAGCACCCCGGCAATCACCTGCACCACCACGGCCGCCGCCTCCTTCGCGGCATGTCGCGCGATAACCGCTTTCTGGCCCTCGAACGCCTGCCGCGCCTCGTGAAGCTGCCGGGCTTTCTCCTCCGACCTCCGGCTGGTGTCGGCCGCCAGCGCCTCGGCGTGGGCGATCATCCCATCGGCCTCCTTCTGCGCCAAAACCCTAATCTTCCTGGCCTCCTCCTCCGCAGCGGCCCTGCGGGCCGCTGCTTCCCTCTCCTGCGCCTCTGCAACCGCCGCCGCCCTGGTGCGCTCCTGTACCGCCAGAGCCTTCTCCGTCTCCGCCTCGGCAAACAGCGCTTCGGCCTGGTCGAGCTTCGCCACCAGATCGCGGGCCATCTCCTCGGCCGAGCGCGTCAGCGCTTCCTCCCGGTCGGTGAGATCGCCCACCATTTCCTCCATCTGGCGCAGGGTCCGGGCCGCGCGCAGCGCCTCATCCTTCCGCGCCCGCCACTGCTGCCGCGACAGCCGCTCCCGCCTCGGCCCGGTGCGGGTCAGACCCGAGGCCAGCCCGACCTCCCGGTGATACAGGTCCTGAAGCTCCCGCGCCCTTTCCCGGTAGGCGAGGTTCCCCAGCTTCACCGCCGTCTTGTCGTCATGCCCCGCCGCCCGCGCCTCGGCCTCAGCCCCGGTCTTGGCGATCCAGCACGGATTCAGGTCGCGCGCCGAACAGCCGGGGTCGCCCAGCGGCAGGACATAGGCGTGGAGATGGGGATGTTCTTCATCGACATGCTCGATCATGCTGACGAGGCGGTTGCCGAACAGGCCACGGAGGAACCGAAGATTGCGATCCACCCATGCGTCGTAATCCGCCCGTGCGGCCGGATCGCCCATGATCTGCGCGGTCAGATACGGATGGGAGGCCACGCAGGTCACCAGCGTATGGCGGTCCTTTCGGACACCTCTGCGCGCGGTCTGGCCGCCTTTCAACGCGACCGTAACGCCGCCCGCCGCGACCATCTCGTCATGGCGATCCTAGACCTCCTGCGGCGACAGGCCGAAGACGATGCGATACGCCTGACGCGCGGCCACATGCTGCGAGAACTTCGGCGCGCGGCCAGCCTCGGCCAGAACCTGCTCGACCGACTGGCCCTTTTCGTTCGGCTTGCGGGAATAGGTCTGGACGTGGAAAAACTGGGGACCGGGCATCGCTCAGCCCCCGTTGCCGGAGAAACGCAATACGGACCGACTATTAGGTTGCAAGCAACCTGTCGGCGAGGGCGCTGCGCCCCTCGACCCCGCCAGCGGCTGCGCCGCCGATCTGTCCCGGATCGAAGCCGCCGGTGGTGGCTGCAAAACCCGATCTCCGCCAGCCTTGTGATGGGCGCTGCGGTCAGGTTTTGCGAAGGGGATGCGCGGGGACGGGGCGACATGCGCGACGGCGGGCCGCGCCAGAACGACCGGGATCATCGCATGAACCCCGCCGCCTGCGCTTCCTGCCGCGAGATCAACCCGCGCTCCACGGCGGCAGCGATCTGGGTTTCGGTCACATGCTTGCACATCCCGTGCCGCGCCTTCACCCAAGCCGCCACTTGGACAAGTTGCTTCTCGGCAGCCGCTTCCGCCTCGGCCTTCCGGCGCCGAAGCTCCTCGACATGCCGCCGCCACTTTCCGTCCCGCAGCCAGTTGTCGAGAAAGCTGACCTTCGACCGCGTGAAGCCCTCGCTCTCGGCGGCATAGGCCCGCACGGCGGCGAGCAATTCATCGGGCGAGGCCTCGGCCAACACCTCGCACATCCGTCGGAGGCAGGTCGTCCGGTCACGCCGACGATCCACAGGATACGCTTCCCAGACCCTTTCCAGTTCAGGAGCCGCCACCGCCTCGCGCGCCTCCGCGCGCGTAGGTGGTTTCTGGATGGTTTTAGGATGGTTTGGGGTCCGCTCTGGACCGGGTACCCCGTCCA
>JBDHSR010000410.1:0-3189 GCA_039808305.1 Gemmobacter sp.
AGCCGTTCCCCCGCCCGGAAGAAAGGCGCGAAGCGCCGCCGGGCAGCGCCCGACCGTCCCCTCGGGCGGGCGCTTCGGTGACACAAGCGCGATGATTGGGGTTAGGCGGTGCTGAGCCATAAAGTGCAGACCACAATCGGAGTTGCGCCCACCCGGCGGTCGGGCGCTGCCCTCCGGTGCGTGGGGTGGAGAGTCCAGGCGGGTCGAGGGGGCGATGAATTTCGTGACAGCGCCTCGTGCGAGTGTTTCTCCGTTTGGAACAAGGTACGCAGCACTACCCTCTGTGGCGCGGGGGGCCTGCCTCTTTGCCCCCCTTCAGCGGCGCGCCTCTTCCAGATCCACCAGTCGCAGCCAAGGCCTGGCGCTGGGCGTCGGCTTCACCGGAAAGGCCGGCGGCTCGGCGAGGTCGAAGAGCCGCGCGGCGGGCGTGCGCAGGTCGGGCAGGGCGACCGGCTCGGCCCGTGTATGGGCGATGGCGAAGCGGCGCGGCTGGCGGCCCGGCCGGCCCGCGACGGCGAGGCAGCCGAGCGCCATCTCGCGCCCGTCTTCCGGCGCGAGCGGCAGCAGGATCATCCGCCCCGCCAGCTCGGGCCGGCCGAGGCCGGTCTCGCCGCGCAGATGCAGCTCCGCCCGCGCCGGGCGCTGGAACACCTGCTCCAGCAGCCCCGCCAGCCGGTTGCGCCCGACCGGATCGAACAGCGCCGAAAGCGGCATCCCCCGCGCATCCATCCCCAGAAGATCGGTGAAGCTCATCCCGGCGATGCGCAGCTTGGCGATCCCCGGCGCCACCCGCTCGGCCAGGACGGCGCCGGCCAGCGCGCCGGCCATGCCGCGCGGGTCGATCGCGGCGCGGGCGGGCAGGGCGCCGTCCTCCCGCAGCCCCTCCCAATAGCCGCGCACCTCCTGGAGCATGGTCTGCATGGCGGTGTCGGGCGCGGGGGCGAAGGTCGGGCTCATCATGTCCTCGGGGGCTGCGCGCAGGGGGATTCCGGTTGCGCCGGGTTTGATTACCTGAATGTTAAGATACATCGCGCCGGGGCGGTCCGGGCGAAGAATCTGAACGGATGGTAAACGGGTGAGGGGCGCAGAATGAGGATGTCGATGACCGGCTTCGCCGCGCGCAAGGGGCAGGCGGCGGGAGCGGGCTGGGTCTGGGACCTGCGCGGGGTGAACGGCAAGGGGCTCGACCTGCGGCTGCGGGTGCCGGACTGGATCGACGGGCTGGAGCCGGCGCTGCGGGCGGAACTGGGCAAGGCGCTCGGGCGCGGCAATATCTCGCTGACCCTGCGCGTCACCCGCGAGACGGCGGAGGGGGCCGAGGCGCTGCGGCTCAACCAGGCGGCGCTGCGCGCGGTGCTGGGGGCGCTGGCCACGGTGCAGGCGGCGGCGCGCGATACCGGCGTGACGCTCGCCGCCCCCAGCGCGGCGGAGGTGCTGTCGCAGCGCGGCGTGGTGGAGGTTGGTGCTGCGGACGACGATACCGCGCCGCTGCGCGCGGCCCTGCTGGCCGACCTGCCGCCGCTGCTGGCGGATTTCGCCGCCTCCCGCGCCGCCGAGGGCGCGGCGCTGGCGCAGGTGATCGCCGGGCAGATCGACCGTATCGCCGCCCTGCGCGCCGCCGCGCTGGAACAGGTCGCCACGCGCGGCACCTCGCAGGCGGACACGCTGAAGGTGCAGATGGCGAAACTGCTGGAGGCCGAGCCCGATCCCGCCCGCCTCGCGCAGGAACTGGCGCTGCTCGCGGTGAAGACCGACGTGACCGAGGAGCTCGACCGGCTCGACGCCCATGTCGCCGCCGCCCGCGCCCTGCTGGCCGAGCCCGGCCCGGTCGGCCGCAAGTTCGATTTCCTGATGCAGGAATTCATGCGCGAGGCGAATACGCTCTGCTCCAAGGCGCAGGATATCGGCCTGACCCGCATCGGGCTTGACCTGAAGACCGTGATCGACCAGATGCGGGAACAGGTTCAGAACGTGGAATAGACCATGACGCGCAAGGGTTTGCTGCTTATCCTCTCCTCGCCCTCCGGCGCCGGGAAATCGACGCTGGCGCGCCGGCTGATGGACTGGGACCCGAGCCTGCGCTTCTCCGTCTCGGCCACCACGCGCCCGCCGCGCCCCGGCGAGGAGGACGGGCGGGAATATTATTTCAAGTCGCGCGCGGAGTTCGAGGCGATGGTGGCCTCCGGCGACATGCTGGAACATGCCGAGGTGTTCGGCAACCTCTACGGCTCGCCCAAGGGGCCGGTGGAGCGGGCGATGGCCGAGGGGCGCGACACGCTTTTCGACATCGACTGGCAGGGCGGCCAGCAGATCCGCAACTCGGCGCTCGGGCGCGACGTGGTGTCGATCTTCGTGCTGCCGCCCTCCATCGCCGAGCTCGACCGCCGGCTGCGCGGCCGGGCGCAGGACAGCGACGAGGTGATCGCCGGGCGCATGGCGAAAAGCCGCGACGAGATCAGCCATTGGGCGGAATACGATTACGTCCTCGTCAACCGCGACCTCGACGTGGCCTTCGCCGAATTGCTCACCATCCTCCAGGCCGAGCGCCTGCGCCGCGACCGCCAGCCCGGCCTCGCCGAATTCGTGCGCGGCCTGAACCGGGAGTTCGAAACGCGATGATCTATGCCCTCGACGGAATAGCCCCCGAGATCGCCGCCGACGCCTGGGTGGCCCCCGACGCCAACCTGATCGGCCGCGTCGTGCTGGAAGCCGCCGCCTCGGTCTGGTTCGGCTGCACCCTGCGCGGCGACAACGAGGAGATCCGGGTGGGCGCCGGGTCGAACGTGCAGGAAAACTGCGTGCTGCATACCGATATGGGCTACCCGCTGGTGATCGGGCCGGATTGCACCATCGGCCACAAGGCGATGCTGCATGGCTGCGTGATCGGCGCGGGCAGCCTGATCGGCATGGGGGCGACGGTGCTGAACGGGGCGCGGATCGGCACGGGTTGCCTGATCGGCGCCGGGGCGCTGGTGACCGAGGGGAAGGAGATCCCCGACGGATCGCTGGTCATGGGCGCGCCGGGCAAGGTGGTGCGGCTGCTCGATGAGGCGGCGCGGCAGCGGCTGCTGAAGTCCGCCGCGGGCTACCGCGCCAATGCGGCACGGTTCCGGGCGGGGCTGCGGCCGGTCGCGGGCTGAGACCGCGCAAGGGGGCTTTCCGCCCCCTCGGCCTGCGGCCTCACCCCCG
>JBDHSR010000411.1:0-3181 GCA_039808305.1 Gemmobacter sp.
CAGGTGGTGCGCCGGCAGTTCCGCACGGTGGAGGGCGACCCCTTCAACCCGCGCGAGATCCGCCAGTCGGCCGAACGCATCCGGGCGCTGGGATATTTCGCCGATGCCAAGGTGAATGCCGAGCCGGGCTCCGCGCCCGATCAGGTCGTGGTGAACGTGGATGTCGAGGAGCAGCCGACCGGCTCGCTCAGCTTCGGCGCCTCCTACGGGGTGTCGTCGGGCGTCGGCTTCTCGGTCGGGCTGACGGAAAGCAACTTCCTCGGCCGGGGCCAGACCTTGGGCGTGAACATCGCCACCAGCGCCGACGACCAGAACAGCTCGATCACCTTCATCGAGCCGGCCTTCCTCGGCCGCGACCTGAAGTTCAAGTTCAACGCCTTCTACAACCAGACCGACAACGACAATGCGAGCTACGATACCCGCATGATCGGGATCGTTCCGGCGCTGGAATTCCCGGTGAGCGAGCGCGGCCGGCTGGAGGTGCGCGCCTTCGTCAAGCAATCCAAGCTGCTCGACCTGTTCGCCGGCACCGATGCCAACACCGACGGCGATTTCGTCGATGACGGCGACGAGCGGCCGACCACGCCGATCATCCAGCGCGACGCGGCGCGCGGGGCGCTGGTCTCGACCGGGGTGGGGGCGAGCTACTCCTATGACAGCCGGATCACCGGCCTCAACCCCAATGGCGGCGTGCTGCTGCGGTTCGGGGTCGATTACGCCGGTGTCGGCGGCGATGTGGACAGCGTGACCACCTCGGCGCTGGCCATGGCCGAGACGAAGGTCTGGAACGAGGAGGTGACGCTGCGCGCCATCTTCGAGGGCGGCGCGCTGCACATGATCAACGGCGACAGCCGGGTGACCGACCGCTATTTCGGCTCCGGCAAGATCCGCGGCTTCGAGCCGGGCGGGCTCGGCCCGCGCGACACGGTGTCGGATGACGCGCTCGGCGGCAACCTGTTCGCCGTGGCGAAGTTCGAGGCGGATTTCCCGCTCGGCCTGCCCGAGGAATACGGCATCTCCGGCGGCCTCTTCGCCGATTTCGGCTCGGTCTGGAGCCTCGACGACGTGGCGGGCTACGGCACCGTCGACGACGGGTTCCACCTGCGCTCCGCCGTCGGCTTCTCGGTGTTCTGGACGACGCCGATCGGGCCGCTGCGCTTCAACTTCTCGAAGGCCATGTCGAAGCAGAGCTACGACAAGGAACAGACCTTCGACCTGACGATCTCGACCAAGTTCTGAACATGGCGCGCCTGCTGCGAGAGGGGCGGCGCGTCGTGACGGCCGCGATTGTGGCGGCGCTGCCGCTTGCCGCATCGGCGCAGGACGGGCCGCCGGCCGCGCCGCCGGCGCGGCTGTCCAGCCCGATCGCCACGGTGCAGCAGGACCAGCTTTTCTCCCGCACGCTCTATGGCCGGGCGGTGCAGGCGCGGGTCGAGGCGGCGCGCGACGCGCTCCAGGCCGAGAACCAGCGCATCGAGGCGGCGCTGGAGACCGAGGAGCGCGACCTCACCGCCCGCCGCGCCCAGTTGCCGGCCGAGGAGTTCCGCAGGCTGGCCGATGCCTTCGACACCCGCGTCGAGGGGATTCGCGCCGCGCAGGACGCCAAGGCGCGCGATCTCGCCCGCCAGGCCGAGGCCGACCGGCACACCTTCTTCCAGACCGCCGTGCCGGTGCTGGCCGGGCTGATGGCCGAGATCGGCGCGGTGGCGCTGCTCGACAAGTCGGACGTGCTGCTGTCGCTCGACGCGGTGGACATCACCGACCGGGCGGTGGCGCGCATCGACAGCGTGCTGGGCGACGGCGGCACCGCGCCGCCTGCCGATCCGCCCGCCGACCCTCCGCCGGCCCCGGCGCCGTGACCCCAAACCGCGCCGCCCGCCGGCCGCCCTTCAGGAGACCCAGATGACCGAAACCGCCGCCCTGCTTTTCGCCGACCTCGACCTGATCCAGCGGATCATCCCGCATCGCTACCCGTTCCTGCTGGTCGACAAGGTGCGCGACATCATCGTGAACGAAAGCTGCGTCGGCATCAAATGCGTCACCATCAACGAGCCGCAATTCACCGGCCATTTCCCCGGAATGCCGATCTTTCCGGGCGTGATGATCATCGAGGCGATGGCGCAGACCTCGGGGATTCTGGTCGGGCTGTCGATGGATCTGGTGGACAAGAACGCCAAGGTATTCTTCATGGGGGTGGACGGCGTGAAATTCCGCCGCAAGGTGGTGCCGGGCGACGTGCTGGAGCTGCATGTGAAGGCGCTGCGCGGCGGCGGCAAGGTGTGGAAGTTCGAGGGCCGCGCCATGGTCGATGGCGAACTGGCCTGCGAGGCGACCTTCGCCGCGATGTTCGACCTGCCGAAGGCGTGAGACATGACTGACAGCCGCATCCACCCGATGGCAGTGATCGAACCCGGCGCCGAGATCGGCCCCGGCTGCGAGATCGGCCCCTTCGCCGTCATCGGGCCGGAGGTCGTGCTCGGCCCCGGCGTGGTGGTGAAGCCGCATGGCGTGGTCACCGGCTGGACCGAGGTGGGCGAGGGCACGGTGATCTTCCCCGGCGCCGTGGTGGGCGAGGTGCCGCAGGATCTGAAGTTCCGCGGCGAGCGCACGCGGCTGATCGTCGGCAAGCGCTGCAAGATCCGCGAGGGGGCCACGCTCAACACCGGCACCGAGGGCGGCGGCGGGCTGACCCGGATCGGCGACGACGTGCTGATGATGACCGGCGCCCATATCGGCCATGACGCGATCCTGGGCGACCGGGTGGTGCTGGCCAATCAGGTGGCCATCGCCGGCCATTGCCAGATCGGCGACGACGTGATCATCGGCGGGCTGTCGGGCGTGCATCAATTCGTGCGGGTCGGCAAGGGCGCGATCATCGGCGCGGTCACCATGGTGACCAATGACGTGGTGCCCTATGGCCTCGTGCAGGGGCCGCGCGGCGTGCTGGACGGGCTGAACCTCGTCGGCCTCAAGCGCAGGGGCGTGGAGCGGGCCGAGATCACCGCGCTGCGCGCCGCCTATCAGATGCTGGCGCAGGGCGAGGGCTCGTTCCTCGACCGCGCCCGCCGGCTGGCCGACGAGACCGACAGCCCGCATGTGCGCGAGATGACCGATTTCATCCTCGCCGCCACCGACCGCAGCTTCCTGACCCCGAAATGAGCCGCACCGCGATCATCGCGGG
>JBDHSR010000412.1:0-3175 GCA_039808305.1 Gemmobacter sp.
CTGCGGGCCCGTGAGCAGGCGCGTGCGCGGATGCGCGCCGGCGCGGCCTGAGCCGGCCGGCTCAGCCGGCCCCGCGCCGGCGCCACAATTCCACGATGGCCGCCGCGATGCCGGCGACCTGCGCCGGATCCGGCGCGAGGCCGGCGGCGCCGGACGGGCTGTAGGGGGCGAAGAGCTGCGCCCGCCCGGGGAAGAACCGCCGCCTTACCCAGTCGTCGGAATCGGCGAAGGCCGCCTCGTAGGCCGCGACGGTGGCCGCGCCGGGCAGGCTGCGTGGTCCGGCCGCGAAATGCCGCTCGAAGAACGGCATCAACCCGTCGCGCGCGCGGTTGACGGTGCCGTCCGGGTTGAGCAGCGGCAGCGCCACGTTCACCTCGCGCATCACCGCCACGCCGAGCGCCGAGAGCGATTCGTTCTCGGGGGCGGGGCGGGCATAATCCAGCGCCGGCAGGTCGCAGGCGGCGATGAAATCGGCGAGCAGGTCGCCCTGCGCGAAATCGCCGCGCGAGAACAGCCTCACGGTCAGCGCCGTTTCCCCGAACGCCGCGCCCCAGCGCCGCAGGGTCTCGGCGTGATGCACCACATTGCGGAAATAGGGATTGTCGGGGCCGGGAACCCCGGCCGGAACGCCGCCGCATTTCACCGCGGTGGAATAGAGCGACACCGCCGTCTCGATCGGCCGGCGCAGATAGACCACGATCGAGACGCTGTCGAACAGCGTCAGCAGCAGGTCGCGCAGCCGCGCCACCTCGCCGTCCCGGCGCAGCCGGCTTTGCAGATGTTCGGAACTGACGAGGACGCGGCCGAGGCCGGCGGCCCCGACCTCGGCCCGGAACGCCTCCCACCAGCGCGCCTTGGCGGCGCGGCGCGCCTCGGGCTCGAACAGGGCCCGCTCGCGGAACAGGTCGTCGAGGATGTCGTCGTCATTGGCGATGCCCGGCAGCAGGCGGTGGTTGTGCCGGCCGGGCGAGACCGGTACCAGGATGCCCGCCGAAGCCAGCATCGCGCGGTTCTGCGCCAGAAAGCTCTGGATCGTGGTGGTGCCGGTCTTCTCGGTGCCGATATGGAGCGTCGCATGCATGGTGGGTGGTCCTCCGGGCCGTCACAGCCGGGCATAGAAGGCCGAGGCGGCGAGGGCCAGCCCGAACCCCTCGTAGCTCAGGTCGAGCTCGGCCCGGCGGGCCAGCAGCGCGTGATGCGCCGCCTCGATCCGCTCGGGCCGGGCCAGCAGCGCGTCGGCCGCCGCCTCGTCCGCGGCATAGAGCGGATAGTCGGGGCCGAGATACTCGACCACGGCGGGCAGCGGATTGACGATGATCGGCGTGGCGCGGGCGAGGCATTCGATCACCGCGTTGTTGGCCGCGGTCGCATACATCAGGCACAGCACCACCGAGGAGGCCAGCAGCCGGTCATAGGCGTCGTCGGGCACCATCGACAGCATCCGCACGCCCGGGTCGCGCCGGTCGCCGAAGCGGGCGATCTCGCGGTCGAGGTAATGCTGCGTGCGCCCCTTCAGCAGCATGACCCGCTCATGGCCCGGCGCGCGCAGCCGGTGGATGGCCTGCAACTTGCGCAGCCAGTCGCCGACCTGCACCACCCGGGGGAAGGCGCGGTAGCGCGCCATCTCGAACCGCGGGGCGTCGAGCCCGGTCGGATGCAGCAGCGGCAGGACCGGCAGATCGGGATCGGCGCGCCGCAGATCGGCCGCCAGATCGGCGCTGAAGGTCAGAAGGCCGCGGCAGAACGGGCGCGAGTCCCGCCAGAGCGGGGTGGCGAGGAAGGTTTCCGGGCTGATCTCGGGCTCGCACCAGTCGGGCGCGCCGAAGGGCACATGCAGGATGCCGATCCAGTCGCGCTCCAGCGGGCGGGGGCTGTCCGAGGCGGCCTCGCCCGGCTCGGCGCCCCAGACGAAGCGGCGCTCGACGAAGGGCAGGAAGCGCAGCCCGTCGCCCTCGGGGCGCGCCAGCGGGGCCAGCGCGTCGATCACCCGGTGGAAGCCGTTGCGATGCGTGCCGTAATACTTGTCCCGCTCGCCCAGGTCGAGCTTGCGCGGCGGGGTGGGCAGATCGCGGCGCGGCCGGTGCGGCCGGCCGTCGCGCCGGGCGCGGAACAGCCCGATATAAGCCGCCTCGACCGTGCGGTGGCGCGCTTCCAGGTCGTCGCCCCGGCGGTTGTGAGAGGCCGGGTTGACGAAATAATAGCCGAGCGGGCGCGGGTTCAGCCAACCCTTCGCCCCGTCCTGCAACACGCCCAGCCAGAAGGCCCAGTCGGCATAGGTGCCGTGGCGCGCCTCGTCGAACAGCCCGTAACGGTCGTGCAGGTCGCGGCGCCAGACCGGCATGCAATGCGGGATGTTGCGGGGGGCCAGCCCCTCCGGCCCGTCTCCGGTCAGGAAGGCCAGGTCGAACAGGCCGAAGGGGCCGGGCCGTTCCGCGTACCAGGCCGGTGCCGGCGCGGGCAGCCTGCCGGGCGGCGGCGGGTCGTGGAAGGGGATGAGTGCGCTGGCCGCCACCGGCGCCCAGGGGCGGGCTTCGAGATCGGCGAGCAGCGTCGCCAGATGGTCGGGGTCGCGCAGGTCGTCGACATTGGCATTGGACAGATAGCGCCGGCGGGCCAGCCCGATGGCGAGGTTCCAGCAGGCATAGAGCCCCGGATCCTCCCGCAACCGCAGCAACAGCGCGTTGGGACGGCCGAGCGGCAGCGGGGCCAGCAGCGCGGCCTCGGCCTCCGACAGGCCGGCGGCCAGAAAGACATGGTCCGCCAGCCGGTCATAGCCGGTCAGCGCCTGCATATTGGCGAGAAAGCCGGGCAGGAAGCGCTCCGCGCGATGGATCGAGGTGATGAGCGTGCAGCCGGTCTCCACCTCGGTCTCGGGCGGCGGCGGCGCGGCGGGGGTGCCGCAGATCACCACGGCATCGGCGGCGGCGAGCAGGGCGGGGGTGACCAGCGCCGGCGATCCGGCGCAGGCCAGCGCCGCGATGCCGGGCGGCAGGTCGCGCAGCAGGGTCTCCAGCAGGGCGCGGGCCGGGCAGGGCAGGGGGAGCAGCGCCAGATCCGGCTGTCCGGCCAGCAGATCCGGCGGCGGCGCCTCGCAGAGCACATGGCCCGGCCGGCCGCTGCGCGCCGCCAGGGCCGCGAAGCCGGCCAGCGCCTGCGCCCGATCCGCCGCCGCGCC
>JBDHSR010000413.1:0-3175 GCA_039808305.1 Gemmobacter sp.
TGCGCCAGCCGCTCCGCGTCCAGGTCGTGGCGCCGGATGGATTGCGGTTGGTCGTGGACATGACAGCCCCCTCCTGAGGAATTCACCGGGGTCTTATAGGCGCGCGGGCGGGCGAGGGGAAGGGCGCGCGGCATCGCACCGCAGCCCGCGCGGCCCACGTTTCCCGGGGTTCCGCAGCGTCGGCGGCAGGGGGGCGGCCTTGAAACGGCTTTACTTTGCGCCGCCCCCGCCCTTATCGTCCAGCCAGGATACGGGAAGAGATCCTGATCAGGGAGTTGAGAATGAAAAAGCTTCTGGCCGCAACCGCCACCATCGCGTTGACCGCCGGCGCCGGCTTCGCCGCCGAGGAGGTCAAGCTGGGCATGTCCTTCGGCTATACCGGGCCGCTGGAATCGCTGGCCCCCGACATGACCAGCGGCGTCGAGCTGGCGATGAAGGAGGTCAGCGACTCCGGCCTGCTGCTGGACGGCGCCACGGTCGTCGGCGAGAAGGCCGACAGCACCTGCATCGACGCCGCCGCCGCCGTGACCGCCGCCGAGCGTCTGGTGACCGAAGGGGTCAAGGGCATCGTCGGCGGCATGTGCTCGGGCGAAACCATCGCCACGCTGGAGCGGGTCGGCCTGCCGAACGGGCTGGTGATGATCTCGCCCTCGGCGACCTCGCCGGCGCTGTCCACGATCGAGGATGGCGGCTTCTTCTTCCGCACCTCGCCCTCGGATGCGCGGCAGGGCGAGGTCATGGCCGATATCGTGCTGGAGCATGGCATCAACAGCGTCGCGGTGACCTATACCAACAACGATTACGGCAAGGGCCTGGCCGACAGCTTCGAGGCCGCCTTCAAGGCCAAGGGCGGCACCGTGACCACCAACAGCGCGCATGAGGACGGCAAGGCCGACTATGCCGCCGAGGTCGCGGCGCTGGATGCCGCCGGCGGCGATGCGCTGGTTGTGGTCGGCTATGTCGATCAGGGCGGTTCGGGCGTGGTGCGCGGGGCTCTGGATGCCGGGGCGTTCGATACCTTCGTCTTCCCCGACGGCATGGTGGCGCAGTCGCTGGTCGACCGTTTCGGCACGGAACTGGCCACCTCCTTCGGCCAGAACCCCGCCGCCGAGGGCGAGGGCCGCGACAAGTATATCGAGCTGGCCAAGGCCGCCGGCTATGACGGCTCCAGCGCGTTCTCGGCCGAATCCTACGACGCGGCGGCGCTGATCCTGCTGGCCATGCAGGCGGCGGGGTCGTCCGATCCCAAGGTCTACAAGGACAAGATCCTCGACGTGGCCAACGCCCCGGGCGAGCCGATCCTGCCGGGCGAGCTGGGCAAGGCGCTGGAACTGCTGAAGGCCGGGCAGGATATCGACTATGTCGGCGCCACGGCGGTCGAACTGGTCGGGCCGGGCGAATCGGCCGGCACCTATCGCGAGGTCGCCTTCCCGAACGGCGTGCTGGAAGTCATCCGCTATCGCTGACCGCCTTGTCCCCGGCGCCCCGCCTGACGGGGGCCGGGGCCCTTCGGCCGGGGCCTGTCCCCGGCCTGTTTCTGTCCCGCACCGGGTTGTCGGGGCAGTGAGGGTTTGACCGCGGCAGGGCCGCCCGCGTATCGTTTCCCGCAGGATCTGCACGGAACGGGACGCCGAGGACGGCCCGCCATGACAGGGAGGGGAAAGATGAGGAAGCTTCTGACCGCGACGGCCGTTCTGGCGCTGAGCGCGGGCGCGTCCATGGGCGCCGAGGAGATCAGGCTGGGCATCTCGCTGGGCTTTACCGGGGCGCTGGAATCCACCGCGCCGGATGCCGCCAAGGGCGCCGAACTGGCGATGAAGGAGGTCACGGATTCGGGCCTGCTGCTGGACGGCGCCTCCGTCGGCAGCGTGCATTCCGACAGCACCTGCACCGATGCCGCCGCCGCGGTGACGGCGGCCGGCAACCTGGTCAGCGCCGGGGTCAAGGGCATCGTCGGCGGCATGTGCTCGGGCGAGACCATCGCCACGCTGGAACAGGTGGCCATGCCGAACGGCATCGTGATGATCTCGCCCTCGGCCAGCTCGCCGGCGCTGACCACGATCACCGATGACGGGCTGTTCTTCCGCACCCACCCCTCGGATGCGCGCGAGGGCAGGGTGCTGGCCGAGGTGGTGCGCGAGCGCGGCTTCGACAACGTGGCCATCACCTTCACCAACAACGATTTCGGCAAGGGCCTGGCCGATACCTTCCAGCATGCCTTTGAGGAACTGGGCGGCACGGTGACGATCAGCGCCGCGCATGAGGACGGCAAGGCCGACTATTCCGCCGAAGTCGCGGCGCTGGACGCCGCCGGCGGCGATGCGCTGGTGGTGGCGGGCTATGTCGATCAGGGCGGCGCCGGCGTGGTGCGGGCGGCGTTGGATGCAGGCGCCTTCGATACCTTCGTCTTCGGCTCCTCGATGATCGCGCAGTCGCTGATCGACCGCTTCGGCCCGGAGCTGGAAAAATCCTTCGGCGAGAATCCGTCCTCCGAAGGCGCCGGGCGCGACAGCTTCGTCGCCGCGGCCTCGGCTGCCGGTTTCGACGGCACCGGCCCGTTCTCGGCGGAATCCTATGATGCGGCGGCGCTGATGCTGCTGGCCATGCAGGCGGCGGGGTCGTCCGATCCCAATGTCTACAAGGCGAAGATCACCGAGATCGCCAATGCCCCGGGCGAGCCGATCCTGCCCGGCGAGCTGGCCAAGGGCCTGCAATTGCTGAAGGATGGGCAGGATATCGACTATGTCGGCGCCACGGCGGTCGAACTGGACGAATACGGCGATCCCGGCGGCAGCTTCCGTGAGGTCGATTTCCCCGGCGGCAAGCTGAATGTCATCCGCTATCGCTGATCCCGCGATCCCCGCCGCCTTCGCTGGCGGCGGGGGGCGTGCCATGAGGTGCCCATGATCCGGGTCGAGAACCTGACCAAGAGTTTCGGCGGCTTCCGCGCCGTGGACGATGCCAGCCTGGCGATCGAGACCGGCTCGATCACCGGGCTGATCGGCCCGAACGGCGCCGGCAAGTCCACCTTGTTCAACGTCATCGCCGGGGTGCATCAGCCTACCTCGGGCCGGGTGACCATGGATGGCGAGGACATTACCGGCCTCGCCCCGCACCAGCTGTTCCACAAGGGCCTGCTGCGGACGTTCCAGCTGGCGCATGAGTTCCATTCGCT